>DASZCY010000324.1:0-3244 GCA_035942615.1 Solirubrobacteraceae bacterium
AGCAGGTGGTGCTGCCCATCACCGAGGGCCGCCTCGATCTGGGCCCGTGGCAGGCCGTCTTCTACTGCGAGTTCGACGGCCAGCGGGCCAAGCGCCTGGTCATCAAGGTGCTGGGGGAGTGAGGCCGGCCCCGCGCCGCCGTCGCCCGAGCGCGCTGGGACGAGCGCCTGGCGCTTGCAGCGCCGGTTGGAGCGGTGAGCGCCTGCTCCGGCGCCTTCAACGCGGGCGCAGCCAGAAGCGGAGGTCCACCCGTTCGGCGCGCTCCAGGGCATCGTGCAGGGTGGCCTCGCTGGTCGCATGCTCACCGAGCAGGCGGCCCTCGCAGCGCACCACGAGCTCGGGCGGAGCGAACGGCCAGGGACTGAGCGTGTGGTGTTCGCCGCCTTGTGCTGCCTTCAGGCGCAGCGTGCGCCCGTCGACCTCGGGCGTCGTGTAGGGGGCCCAGCCCAGGCACAGGGCCAGCGACAGCCCATCCCAGGCGAACAGCCGGGCCTGGTCGCGGCGCAGCTCGTCCTCCCCGGCGCCCACCTCCCGGGCGAGTCGCTCCTGCAGGGTTCGCTGACCGGCCAGGTAGTTGCGCACCGCGGCAGCGTCCCGGGGTGCCATGGCGTCGAGGTCGCGCATCTCGTAGAGCTTGGTCCCGTGCAGGGAGACCAGCAGGGCGGCGTGGCGGCTCTGGGTGAACAGGCGCTCGGGCGCGGCGCGCCACAGGGCGAGGTGGTCGGCCAGCGCCATGTCCATGAAGCCCACCGGCCGCCCGCTGATCGGCTCCAGCGGCGGGACCAGGTCCCACTGCGCCATGCCGACGTCGTGCTGCTCGGCGGCCAGGCAGACCTCCTCCGCCGCGGCAGGATCCCACGCCCGGGCCAGCTGGCCCGACAGCCACGCATGCGAGGCCTGCCCGATGCACAGCGCGTCGCCGCCCGGCTGCTCTTGGACGAGCACGCGTCTTACAGGCCCGCGAGGCCGGGTGGGGGACCGGCGGCGTCCGCGAGACCAGGGCGTCGGGTCGGCGAGGTCACCGCTGGAGGGTGTCACATGCCAGACCACGTCTTCGGGACAGGGAAGACGGTCACGTCCCCCGCGGAGCGCCTGACGCCGCGCCGTAGGCGATGACGCCGTGCCTCGCCAGCCGCGTGCGCAGGGCGGCGCGCACCTGCGGCCACTCCGGGGGCGCTGACGCTGTACCACGCCGTGTCGCGCCAGCCTCCCCCCGGCAACCTCCGGTGCCGGCGGTGGATGCCCTCGAACTGTGCGGGCAGCACGCCTCCATCGCCGCACGCGAGCGGACGTTGCACTTGAGCTCGACCCGCTCGCAGTCGAGCTGCTCGAACGCCCGAGCGAGCAAGAGGAGCTTCGTCTCGACGTTGCGCCAGTCCGCCACCAGGGCCCGAGCCAGGTCCAGCCGATCTTGAGCGACCGGTGCTCGGGGCGAAGCGCGAGGTAGCGCGTGCTTCCGATCGGCCGTCGGCTGGCGCGGTCGATGATCGCCCAGGCACCCCGTCGCCGGCGGCTGTCGCCGCGAGCGACTCGTCCATCCAGCGGTGGAAGCGCTCGCGCGTCTCATAGGCGTCGGGTGAGGCTGAGAGATAGGCCCACGTCTCGCGGTCGTGTCCCGCGGCAAAGAGGCCCTCCTCATGCTGGGAGGCCAGCGGCTCGACCACGACGAGCTGACCCTCCATGCGCCCGGTCAGGTGCTCCCAGGGAATCACGCAGCCGTCACCCTCGCCCACCAGATCCTTGGGGGAGACGAGAAGGTCGACCGCGTCCGGTGACGTCGCTGCCGCCGGCAGTCACTCGTCGGCGAGCGTGGTCCAGAAGCGCACCCATTCGCGTTCGTGGGCGATGCCGGCGTCGAGGGCATGCCAAGGCCCACGCGGACCCTCGCCGGTGTCGAGTTGGCGGCGCGCCTGGTACTCGGCCAGCTTGGCGCGGTGGGCGTCACGGCGAACGGCGGCAAGTGCCCGCTGGTCGGCGCCGAAGAAAAGCTTGAGCAGGCCGGGGTCGCGCAGCTCGGGGAGGTCGTGGGTGGGCTCGGCGCGCCAGATGGCGAGCGCATCGCGCCCGCCCTGGGTCAGCGAGAAGAGGCGTCGACGACGCCCGCCGGCTTCGCGGCGCTCATGCAGGAGGCCGGCGGCGCGGAGGCGCTCGGGTTCTGCGTAGAGCTGAGAGTGGGGGATCGACCAGAAGTCGCCCACCGAGCCCGCCACGCGCTGCTTGAGCTCGTAGGGGGTGGCTTCGCGGGCCTGCTCGAGCAGGCCGAGGACGATGTAGGACGTCGGCGTTAGCGTCATAGTCCGAGAAGTATGATATGCTCTGGACTGTGAGAGGCGATGAGCGTGCAGCCGCTATTGCTCCCGGCGAGCGCGAGGCCGGTTTGCGCGTCGGTGATCGCGAGCGAGAGCAGGTCGTCGACCTGCTCTCCCAGCACGCCGCCGAGGGCCGGCTGGTCCCCGAGGAGCTCGAGGCGCGCATCGACGAGGCGCATGCCGCGTGCACCCGCGGTGAGCTCGCCGTCCTGACGACGGACCTTCCCGCGATCGCGAGTCGCGCGGCCCGTGGCTCGCGCCCCGGCCTCCCTGGGCCACTTGTCACGTTCGTTGCCGTCAACCTCGTGCTCGTGGCCGTCTGGGCGCTGAGCGGGGCTGGCTACTTCTGGCCGATCTGGCCACTGCTGGGCTGGGGGCTTTCCCTGATCAGACCGCGTGTCAAGCGACGTTGCGACGAGCACGATCGCCTGCGGCTGGCTTGACGCCGATGAGAAGGGCCATCTCAAGCCACTTCCAGTAGCAGTCGACGTCATCGAAGCCGTGCACGCGCAGCCAACCCAGCTGCGTCTCCACGTCGATCAGGCGGTCGGAGGGATCTTCGTGCTCGAGCGGCTCGCCGATGGCCGCGAAGAACGCCAGGTGCAGGCGATGGGTGGCCGAGGCCACATGCTCGAAGTTGGCAAACACCCCGCCGGGTTCGAGCAGCTCGAAGACCTCGCCGTACAGCGAGCGCTTTCGCTCGTGCACGAGATGGTGGATGGCCATCGACGAGACGACGGCATCGAAGTGCCCAAGCGCGGGCAGCGGCCCCACGAGATCGTGCTCGACCAGCTCGATGCGCTCATGGCCGGCAAAGCGCCGGCGTGCCGCCTCGAGCATCAGCTCCGAGAAGTCGAGGCCCACGCCACGCAGCTGGGGACGGTCGACCTGGAGAAAGGCGAGCAGGCGCCCGTCGCCCGTTCCGAGATCGAGGA
>DASZCY010000325.1:0-6944 GCA_035942615.1 Solirubrobacteraceae bacterium
GCAGACGGGCGGGTGCGGGGCGCGCGGGGCGTCCGCGCGGGGCCCCGGGGACGCCGCCCGCCCCTACGGTCACCGCACCACCTCCAGCCAGTCCAGCGGCTGCCCGCCGCGGCAGACGTCCATCGCCCGCGAGGGCGGCGCGTAGCTCACCGGGCGGGGACCGTCCACGGGCTGGATGGCCAGCGGGCCGATGCGGGTCGTGGTGCCCTCGAGACCCAGATCGTCGGCCGTCCCGGGCAGCAACGAGCCGCCGGCGCGGACGACCTGCGCCGAATGGGTGCCCCTGACCAGGCGCACGGTGCCCACCGGCTCGTACTGGTCGGGGTAGCTCAGCCTCCATCGGACGTCTCCGACCGGCCGGCCGGCGACCAACACCCGGACCTCACGCCCCACCGAGCCACGCAGCCACACGCGGTAGGTGCCGTCATGCGGGACGAAGAAGCCCACCTCCCCGCGTCCCGGCCCGCGCGCCAGACGATCCTGCCCGGTCACCTTCCACCGGGCCGGGGTGATCTCCTCGGGGATCGGCGAGACGGCGACCTGCGGCGCCGGGGCGTAGGCCAGCGAAGCGCCGGGGCCGGCGGCCTGCAGCGCCCCGCGCACTTGCTCGCACTGCGCCCGCGTCGGCGTCGACCCCTCGCCTTGGGTGGTCAGCGGGAGGTGGAACAACTCCTGCGCCGCACCGGGGTCGCGCCGCCACACGGCGTAGTGGTCGGTGCGCTGGACGAGCCGAAAGCCGCTCGGGGGACGGCTGTGGGTGGGATCGCGGCGCAGGACGAGCAGGTCGAAGCCCGCCAGATAGTCGAGGCGCAGGTCGTCGAGGTCGCGGGAGAACAGCTGGCCCTTGGGAGCGCCGGGCCGCAGGTTCTTAACGTCGAACGGCGCCTCCACGGGGGTCACCGCGCCCTCCTCGCGCAGGAGGTAGCCGGCGTACTCCTCGAAGGCGGGATGGAGCGTGCGCCCGGCAGAGTCCAGACGCTCGGCGATCTCCGCCAGCTCGGCCAGCCGGTCGTAGGGCGCGAGCGTCGTTCCCCGGTACACCAGCGCGTTGCCTCCCAGCACGGCGACGACGACCAGCGCGCCCGCCACGGTCGGCGCCCCCCGATGCAGCCGGCCCCGCCCTAGCCCCGCGGCGCCCGCAAAGGCCAGCGCGACGGCGATCGGCGCGCTGACCACGATGGCCTTCAGCTCAACCCACGTGTTGCCCCCCCAGAGCACCACGACCAGCGCGACGGCGGCCGCCGTGCCGGCGGCCACGAGCGCCAGGTTGCGGCGCAGCACCGCACGGGCCAGCCCGGCGGCGGCCAGCAACCCCACGAGCACTGCCAGCAGCGCGGTGGGCAGCTCGGTGCCCGCCACGTCCAGCGGGTAGCGGTAGTCCTGCGTGAGCCAGGGTCCGAGCGCCGCCCACGCAGGCACGGGGGCGGCGAGGTTGCCCAGGTCGGCCGGGCCTCCCACGGCGAGCAGGGGGGCGACTTCGACCGCGCCGACGATCACTGGGACGCTGACGAGCACGGCGATCGCCGCCAGGACGAGCCAGGTCCGCCCGGCGCCCACGGCCTCGGTCGGGCGGCCGCGACGGCGGTGCACGAGCGCCGGCCCGCCGATCCCCACCAGCAACAGCACGACCAACCAGGGCAGGAACCCCAACGTGAAGGTGCCCAGGCCGGCCGTTGCGGCGACCAGCACCGGCAGCCCTCCGCGGACCGAACCGACGGCACGAGCAGGCCATGCCGTGAGGAGCAGCGCCGCGACGAGGACGAAGAACAGGGCGGCGCCCAGCTCCTTGATGCCCGAAGCCAGCGCGTAGGAGTACAGGATGGTTGGCTGCGCGGCGACGCCCGCAGCGACGGCGCGCCCCGGGGCCCGCGCGATCGCCCGGGCCAGCAGCGCGTGCAGCGAGAGGCCGAGCATCGCCCCGAGCCAGGCGATGAACGGCTGCCACGCCCAGATGATGTCCACGCCCGCCACACCGGCGGTGCTTCCCACCGCCGCCTGCACCCCGCCCGGGTAGCCGCCGCCGAGCGTGCGGTCGATGATTCGGGTGAACGAGCTGTCGGGCGCCGCGGGCACCGACCGGCCGTCGGCGACCAGGTGAGCCGCGATGTCCATCTGGAAGGCGAGGTCGACGATCCGGGCGTAGCCCGTGAACCCCGGCTGCCCGGTGAGCAGGACCGGCGCGGCAAGCGCCGCGAAGGGCAGCGCGGCGGCGAGTGCCGGCCAGCGCCACGAGCGCCCGGGACGCAGCGCCGCGAGACCCCGGCGGCCGGTGAGCGCGAATCCGGCGAGCGCCAGGAACACGAGCGCGGGCGCGGTGAGCGGGGCGGTGACAGCCAGGAAGGTGAGCAGGACGGCGACGACCACCACGACCGCCAGGCCGGCCGGCAGCAGGAGCGCCGACGGCAGGGCGTCGCCCGCCAGTCGGCGCAGCAGCAGGCCGCAGCCCAGACACAGCCCGGCCAGCACGAGGAGATAGAGCAGCCAACTGAGCAGGAACATGCAGGGACGGGACGAGCGCGCGCGGCGGAGAGTGGGAAGGCCAGCGCGCCGGGGGCGGATTCTAGGGAGCCGCGAGCGGCCGCTGGGTCCGGCAACCGCAGACTCGCCGCTGGGGCTCTCAGAGACCCAGGATGCGTTCTACCGCTCGTGGGCCACTACCGGGGTGCGGGGTCCGGGCCGGTCGCAACAGACCGGCCCGGACGGTCGCTATGACTGCCTAGGGCTGGCGCGTCTGGCCCGCGTTGAGCTGGTAAGCCAACTGCTCACCGCGGATGCGCCGCTCGAAGTACCCGGTGAACAGAATCGACAGGTAGCCCCCACACCTGGCCAGCTGGGGCGGCACCGGGTCGTTGTTCAACGCCCAATCGCCGTCTTCTTGGATGGTGGCCCGCGCGGGATAGATCTGCGGATTGCCCGCAGCATCGATGTAGGAGAAGCGAAGACGCACGATGCCCCTCGCCCGGCTGGTGACATCGCCCCGGGCCGACAGACGCCCATCGATCAGGCTGAGCCTGTCCACATCAAGCCGAGCGGACTGGGAGGCCGCGCGCAGACGCACCTCCTCCGCACGCGTGTCGGCATCGCCCTTGTAATCGATGGTCACGATCCCCGTACCCAGACGCGCCTGCCCACGCGTGACCCGCTCACGCAACCGGATGCGATCAAACACCCCAGCGCCCTCGGTGATCTGGGCATCGAAGGTATCCGAACGCCGATCGGCCTCAAAGGTCACATCCACATCACCCTGCGCCCGCGACGTGATCGGCGCAAACACATCAAGCACACGATCATCACGATCGACCTCCGCACGCCTCACCCTCATCTTGGCCGGATACAGATACCCCGCAGCACCCTCCACCGGACACGCAGCCGGCACCGGCGGAACCGGAGGCGGAGGCGGAGGAGGCGGAGGAGGCGGAGGCGGAGGCGGCGGAGGCGGCGGAGGCGGCGGGGTCAGCCTGAGCGCCTGCCAATCGCACCTGGCGAAGATGCCCGTCTCGGCAACGCGCTGCAGCCCCGCCGCCTCGCCGGCAGTGGCGTCCATCGTGTACGCGATGAACTCGTCCTCCGACGCGGTGCTGGTGCGCCCGCTGGTGAAGAGGATCCGCGTGCCGTCCGGAGACCACGTCGGGGCCTGGTCGTAGTCGCCGCTGGTCTCCGGAGTGTCGCCCGACGCGTTGAGCGTCAGCCTGGTCGGGTTGCTGCCGTCGCGGTTGACCTTGTAGATCTCGAAGTTCTGATTGCCCGGGGTCTGGTTGTCCCGCGTGCTGCCGAACGCGATCTGCTGGCTGTCCGGCGACCAGCCGGTCGCGAAGGAGTCGATCGCATTGGATCTCTCGTCGCCCGGCGTTGCCGGGTCATTCGGACTCCCGGGGTTGTTGCTGATGTTGGTCAGGTTGCCGCCGTCCGGGTCCATGGTGAAGATCTCGAGGTTGAAGAAGTTCTCGACGGGCGTCACCTGGCGCTGGAAGGCGATCTTCGTCCCGTCGGGCGACCATGAGGGGATGGCGTCCTGACCTCGATGTTCGGTCAGCCGCCTGAGGCCCCCCTGCTCACCCGTCGTCGCGCTCATCTTGTAGATCTCGAAGTCGCGGGCCCGTGCCGTGCCGCCGTCGTTGAAGGTCGTCTCGCGCCCGCTGTGGAAGACGATCTCCGTGCCATCGGGAGACCACGTCGGCGACCGGTCGGTGGCGGCGACCTGGTTGCGGCCGCCAGCGGCCAGTTCGCCGTTGTTGAACGTCAACCGCCGCACGTCGTCGCCGGCGAGGTCGCCGTCATTGTCGGCGACATAGATCTCTGAGTTGTCGGGTTGGCCCTCCACCCGGCGGCCCTCGAAGGCGATCTTGGTGCCGTCCGGGGAGTACACGGGATCGCCGTCGCGGGTGTTGTTGTTGGTGAGCACCCTCTCGTCGCTGCCGTCGGGGTTGACGGAGAAGATCTCCTGGGGTGAGACACCGCCGCCGGGGACGAAGGCTGCACGCGTGCCTTCGCACGCGATCCTGCCGTTTGCGCCGGGAAAGGCCGCCTGGGCGGGCGATCCGCCGGCGCTGAGGCCGCCCGCGACGGCGACTGCGAGTGCCGCGAGAGCACCCCCTCCCGCGCGACCGGGGACACGTCTCACCACACCGCCCCACCGCTGGCTTCCAGCCACCTGACCCATCAACGACCCCCTATCTGAACTGATGGAGCAGCAACCAGCACTTCCGAAAACCCGTCGGCTGAGGGCCACTGCAGCACCTCCCGTGCCATACACGCTATGCGCCCCCGCCGTGTCGCGCAAGTTGAATGCTGATGTGGCGCGCGAGCAGCACGGGGTGGCTGAGCCCGCCGGGGGACTCGCGACGCCACCGGTGGAATGTTTCACCGCCACTCAGGTGGCCGTGTCAGCACCGCTCCTTTCCGCCGGCGAGCTTGCGGGAACGACCACCTCGACCCAGTCGAGGCCGGTCTTGGCGCGACACCCCTCCCGAAACTCCAAGGGCTTAGCGTAGCGCACCCGCGGACCCTGGTCGGGGAAGGAGAAGGCGAGGGGGCCGATCGCCGTGATCTGGGGGCTCTCGCTTACCTCGTTGGCGGTACCCGGCAGCAGGCTTCCTCCGCCGCGGATGATCTCGAAGGTGTGGTCGCCGGCGGGCAGGTCGATGGTGCCCACGCGCTCGTACTGGCCGGGGTAGCTCTGCTGCCAGCGGACGGAGCCGACCTTCTCACCGTCGACAAGGACGCGGACCTCGCGACCGAAGGAGCCACGGAGCCACACCTTGTAGGGCGCCGAGACCGGCAGGCTGACCTGGCCCTTCAATCGCCCAGGGCCGGCCGCAAAGAAGTCGGGCCCGGCCTGTCTCCACCGCGAGGGGCCGATGCCCTCCTCGGTGGCCGCATACTGCACCACGCTCGGCGCCTGAGAGTAGGCGATCACGGCCTGATCACCGGCCGCCCGCGCCTCGTTGCGCACCTTGCGGCAGAACCCGCGGTCACGCTCACCGGGGGTCGCCGCCAGCGGCAGGTGGGCGACCACGCGCGGCGCCCCGGGGTCGCGGCGCCACACGTCGTAGAACTCCGTGCGCTCGATCATCTCCCAGTTGCTGGGCGGACGGCTCGCCGTCGGGTCGCGGCGCAGGATGAGCAGCCGGTGCTCGTTCAGCCAGTGGCGGTTGAGCTCGTCGGGATCGCGCACGAACTGCAGGTTGGGCCGCGCCTCCTTCTCGATAACGAAGCGTCCACGCGGCGGGTTGACGAGGCCGGCCGCCTTGACGTCACGCAGCAGGTACTCCCCGAACTCCTCGAAGACCGGCAGCACCGCGGGGCCTTGGCCGGCGTACTTCTCGCCCAGTCGCTTGAGGTCGGCGAAGCGCTCGTAGGGCACCAGCGGCGTGGCCTGGTAGACGAAGGCGTTGCCCAGCAGGACGCCCCCCGCGATCACCACGGTGGCCGCCGGCCCCAGCCAGCGCACGCGACGCCAGCGCCACAGCGCGGCCGCCCCGGCAAAGGCGAGCGCGAGGATCAGCGGCGCGGTGATCGTGTAGACCTTGAGGTCGACCCACGGACCGGTGCGCCGCGTGACATAGACGAAGGCCACCGCGCCGGCCACGGCCAGCGCAAGCAGGCGGACGTCGCGCACCCGCAGCGCCCGGAGGATCCCCACGGCAGCGAAGGCGAGCACGACGGCGATCAGCACGAACGTCGCTGTGTCGCGCCCGAAGAACTCCAGCGGAAAGCGGTGGTCGCCGACCAGCCAGGGCCCGACCGACGACCAGGCCGACACCGGGGCGGCGAGGTTGCCCAGGTCGGGGGGGCCACCGCCCGCAGCGACCGGAGCCAGGCGGATGGCCACGAAGTGGGTGGGCAATGCGACCACGAGAGCGGCGACAGCGAACGCCGCCCACCGGCCAAGGGTGCGCAGCCGGCCTCGGCGGGTGGCGAGGTCGATGACGAAGACGCTTCCGACGACCATGCCGGCCCAGGGCAGGATCCCGAGGTTGAAGACCGCGTAGGCGCCGGCCAGGGCCACAGCCGCGGGCAACACCTGGCGCACGCCGCCGCGCCCGGGCGGGTGGGCGACCAGCACGGCGGCAAGGAGGGTCACCCCCGCGACAGCGGAAAGCTCCTTGATCCCCGCCGCCAGGGCGTAGGAGTAGAGGATGGTGGGCTGCGCGGCGACCCCCGCGGCGATCGCACGCCAGGGCCGGGAGGCGATCGCCCGGCTGAGCAGCGAGTAAAGCGCGAGACCCAGGGCCCCGGCGACGAGGGCCAGAAAGGCCTGATAGGCCCACAGGGGATCGATGCCCAGCAGGCTGCTGGTGCCGCCCAGCGCGGCCTGTGAGCCGCCGGGGTAGCCGACGTACGTCATCTTGAGGACCGTCTCCAGGTAGGAGGAGTCGATCGCGCTCAAGGCCGGGACGACGCGGCCCATGGTGGTGATCCACTCGGTGAACTCCAGCTGGTGG
>DASZCY010000326.1:0-11631 GCA_035942615.1 Solirubrobacteraceae bacterium
CTCCAAGCTCGAGCGAGCCTTCCTGAGCCTCTGCGGCAAGCACCACCTCCCCGCCCCCGAGGTCAACACTTACCTGGGTCCCTACGAGGTCGACTTCCTCTGGCGCCTGCACCGCCTAGTCGTCGAGACCGACGGCGAGGAGACCCACAGCACCCGTGCTGCCTTCCAGGACGACCGCGCCCGCGACGCGCACCTGCTCACCAAGGGCTGGCGGACGGTGCGCTTCACCCACGCCCAGGTCCATCGACAGCCCGACCTCGTCGCCGCCACCCTGCGCGAGCTGCTGAAGTAGCGTCCCCCATCCATGCGCACCCTCTGCCTCGGCGAGGCCATCGTCGACCTCGTCTGCGAGCGGCCGGTGGCCTCGGTGGCCGAGGCGGACCGCTTTTCGGCGCACTTCGGCGGCGCCACCGCCAACGTCGCGGTGGCCTGCGCGCGCGCCGGCGGCGCGGTCGCGCTGGCCGGCGGCGCGGGCGACGACGTGTGGGGCGCGTGGCTGCGCGAGCGCCTGGAGGCCGAAGGCGTCGACCTGGGATGGTTTCGCCTGGTCGGCGGGCTGCGCACGCCCGTGGCCTTCGTCACCGTCGACGCCGACGGCGAGCCGTCGTTCAGCATCTACGGCGACGGCATCGAGGCGACGGTCGAGGCGGTCGGCCCGCGGCTCCTGGACGCCGTCGAGG
Organism: Solirubrobacteraceae bacterium; assembly: GCA_035942615.1. Classification (GTDB taxonomy): domain Bacteria; phylum Actinomycetota; class Thermoleophilia; order Solirubrobacterales; family Solirubrobacteraceae; genus Siliceabacter. Next base: position 681 of record DASZCY010000326.1, read on the forward strand.
CCAACGACGCCTTCTTCTTCGCCTCCAACACGCTGGTGGGCGAGGGCGAGCGGGCGCTCACGCTGTCCGCGCGCGAGCGGGCGCTCGAGCTGGGGCGTCCGGTGGTCCTGGACCCCAACCTGCGCTTGGCGCGCTGGACCTCGCCGGCGGCCGCGGCCGGCGAGGTGCGCGGGTGCCTGGACGGCGCCTTTCTGGTGAAGTGCAACCGCCAGGAGGCCGCGCTGATCACCGGGGAGGACGAACCGGAGGCGGCCGCCGCCGGGCTGCTGGCCGCCGGCGTGCGTCACGTGGTCATCACCCTCGGCGGACAGGGAGCCATCCTGCGCGCCCCTGGCCTGCGCCGCGACGTGCCCGGGTTGCGCGCGCCCGTGGTCAACACCGTCGGCGCGGGCGACGCCTTCGTCGGCCTGCTCCTCGCGCGCCTGGGCGCCACCGACTTCTATCCCCCGGCCCTGGCCGCGGGGCTCCCCGACGCGGTCGCCGCCGCGGCGCAGGCCGTCGGGCGCTGGGGGGCCATCGAGTGATCGGGGCGGCCGCCGCGGGCAGCGCGCGCAGCGCCTGGCGCGTGCCCGCCCGGGCGCGCGTGGCGCGCATCCGCGCCCGGCTGGCCGAGGTCTACGGCGTGCCCGCGGCGCAGCCCCACGGCGACGGCCTGGCCGAGCTGGTGCTCACCGTCCTCAGCCAGTCGACCAACGACCGCAACCGCGACCTCGCCTTTCTGCGCCTGCGCGAGCGCTTCCCGACGTGGGAGGCGGTGCGCGACGCGCCCCGGGAGGAGGTCGAGGAGGCCATCCGCCGCGGCGGGATCGCCAAGGTCAAGTCCCAGCGCATCCAGGCCATCCTGGAAGCGATCGGCGATCCGCTCGACCTGACCCGTCTGGGCGACATGCCAGTCGCCCAGGCCCAGGCCGAGCTGTGTGCCCTGCCGGGTGTCGGGCGCAAGACCGCCGCCTGCGTGCTGCTCTTCGCGTTCGGCGCGCGCGACGTTCCCGTCGACACCCACGTCAGCCGGGTCGCCACCCGCCTGGGGTTGCTGCGCTCCAGGGCGCCCTTCGAGGAGCTGCACGACGCCATGCTCGCCCTCACGCCTGCTGGCGCCGAGCTCGAGCTGCACGTCAACCTCCTGCGCCACGGTCGGCGGACCTGCCAGGCCCGCCGACCGCGTTGCGAGGAGTGCGCGCTGCGGCGAATGTGCCCGTCGCGGCGGGCGTGAGCCGGCTGGTGGCCCCGGGCGATCTGCCATACTCCCACTAAGATTTCATCGTTAGCGAACGCGGAAGGAGACGAGACCGTATGGGCAGGACCATCGGGATCGACCTGGGTACCACGAACTCGTGCATGGCCGTCCTGGAGGGCGGCGAGCCCACGGTCGTCGAGAACGCCGAGGGTGGGCGCACCACCCCCTCCGTCGTCGCCTTCACGCAGTCGGGCGAGCGCTTGGTGGGCACCGTGGCCAAGCGCCAGGCGGTGACCAACCCGGGCAACACCGTCTTCTCCATCAAGCGCTTTATGGGCCGCAAGGAGGCCGAGGTGCGCGAGGAGGAGTCGATCGTGCCCTACAAGGTCGTATCGGGGCCCAACGGCGACGCGCGCGTGGAGGCGGGGGGCAACCAGTACAGCCCGCCTGAGGTCAGCGCGATGATCCTGGGCAAGCTTAAGGCCGACGCCGAGGCCTATCTGGGATACACCGTCGACAGCGCGGTGATCACCGTCCCGGCCTACTTCAACGACGACCAGCGCCAGGCCACCCAGGACGCCGGCAGGGTGGCGGGGCTGGACGTCAAGCGCATCATCAACGAGCCCACGGCGGCCTCGCTGGCCTACGGCCTGGACAAGTCGGCCGACGAGACCATCCTGGTCTTCGACCTGGGCGGGGGCACCTTCGACGTCTCCGTGCTGGAGATCGGCGAGGGCGTCTTTGAGGTCAAGTCAACCGCCGGCGACAACCATCTGGGCGGCGACAACTTCGACAAGGCGATCGTCGACTGGCTGGCGGCCGAGTTCCGCCGCGACCAGGGCATCGACCTCAAGCAGGACCCGATGGCCCTCCAGCGCCTGTATGAGGCGGCCGAGAAGGCCAAGATCGAGCTGTCCACCGCGCAGGAGACCCAGATCAACCTGCCGTTCATCACCGCCGACCAGAGCGGGCCCAAGCACCTCGACGTGCGCCTTACGCGCGCCAGGCTCAACGCGCTGAGCGCCGACCTGATCGACCGCGTGGTCGTCCCGGTGCGCCAGGCGCTGGACGACGCCAAGGAGAAGGGCTCGGCGACCATCGACCACGTGGTGCTGGTGGGTGGCATGACCCGCATGCCTGCCGTGCAGGAGAAGGTCAAGGAGCTCACGGGCAAGGAGCCCCACCGCGGGGTGAACCCCGACGAGGTCGTGGCCGTGGGCGCCGCCATCCAGGCGGGCGTGCTGGCCGGTGACGTCAAGGACGTGCTGCTCCTCGACGTCACCCCTCTCACCCTGGGCATCGAGACCAAGGGCGGCGTGATGACCAAGCTCATCGAGCGCAACACCACCATCCCCACCCGCAAGTCGGAGATCTTCTCCACGGCCGAGGACAATCAGCCGTCGGTGGAGATCCACGTGCTTCAGGGTGAGCGCGAGATGGCCACCTACAACAAGTCGCTGGGCAAGTTCCAGCTCACCGGCATCCCGCCCGCGCCGCGCGGCGTGCCCCAGGTGGAGGTCGGCTTCGACATCGACGCCAACGGCATCGTCAACGTGTCGGCCAAGGATCTGGGCACGGGCAAGGAGCAGAAGATCGAGATCCGCTCGGGCTCGGGGCTGTCCGACGAGGAGATCAAGCGCATGGTCTCCGACGCCGAGCAGCACGCCGACGAGGACCGCCGGCTGCGCGAGCTGGCCGACGCGCGCAACACGGGCGAGAACGCCGCCTACCAGGCCGACCGCCAGCTCAAGGATCTCGGTGAGTCGGTGGACGAGTCCTCCAAGGAGGAGATCGAGCGCCTGGCCAAGGAGCTGCGCGAGTCGCTGACCTCCGACAACGCCGAGGAGATCCGCGCCAAGACCGAGGCGCTGCAGACCGCGTTCCACCGCGTGTCCGAGCAGATGTACCAGCGCGCCCAGGAACAGCAGGCCGCCGCCGCGGAGGCCGCCCCCGACGGCGACGGCTCGCCCGACGGCGCCGCGGCCTCCGAGGAGGACGTCGTCGACGCCGAGGTCGTGGACGAGGGCCGCTCGTCGTGACGAGCGGCTCCGCCGACACGCCGCGTGCTGACCAGGCCAACCTCGACGAGGAGGCCGAGGCCGCCCTGGCAAGCGCTGGGGCGGCCGCTGGCCCCCCCGCGGGGGAGGAGGTCCCCGAAGCCCCCCACGGTCCCTCGGGCGGTGGCCGCGAGGGAGTCGCCGAGCACGGCCCGGAGGTTCAGGACGTCGTGGGCGCTCCGCCCCCCGGTCTGGCCTTCGAGACCGTCGAGGCGGAGAGCGTTCCTGCCGAGGAGCTCGTCCAGGACGACCTGGAGGAGCTGCGCGCCAAGGCCGCGCGCAGCGAGGAGTATCTCGGGCTGGCCCAGCGCACCCAGGCCGACTTCGACAATTTCCGCAAGCGCATGCAGCGCGAGGTCGCGGGCGCCGAGGCGCGTGGCATCGGCAAGCTGGCCCGCGAGCTGCTGCCGGCCATCGACAACCTGGAGCGTGCGCTGGACGCCACCGACTCGCCCGGCCCGGAACACGAGCTGGCCGAGGGCATCCGCCTCGTGCAGGCCGAGCTGGCGGCGGCCCTCGGACGCATCGGCATCGAGGGTTACAGCCCGCAGGGCAAGCCCTTCGACCCTGCCGTGCACGAGGCCATGGCCCAGTTGCCCGTGGAGGGCGCCACTTCGGGCACCGTCGTCGAGGTCCTCCAGCGGGGGTACCGCCTCCACGACACCGTTCTGCGTCCCGCCCGCGTCGTGGTCGCGGCCTAACCCGGGCACGAGCAGCCATGGCCACCCGCCCCCGCGACCTGTACGCCGTCCTGGGCGTGGACCGCAAGGCCTCCCAGGAGGACATCAAGAAGGCCTATCGCAAGCTTGCGCGCCAGTATCACCCCGACCGCAACCCGGGGGACAGCGCGGCGGAGGAGCGCTTCAAGGAGGTTGGCCAGGCCTACGACGTGCTGGGCGACGCCGACAAGCGGCGCAAGTACGACCGCGCCGGCGTCGGCGGGGTCGCCGGGCGGGCGGGCGGGGCCGGTGGTCCGGGCGGCTTTGACATGGGCAGCGTCACCGACATCCTCTCCGACCTCTTCGGCGGGGCCGCCGGGACTGCCCGGCGCGGCGGCGCCGGCACCGCCTCCCGGCCGCGCACCGAGCGCGGGCGCGACGTCGAAGCCGAGGTGTCCCTGAGCTTTGAGCAGGCCATGAGCGGGGGCCAGGTCTCCGTCGAGGTTCCGATGGCCACCACCTGCCAGACCTGCAAGGGCAGCGGCGCCAAGCCGGGCACCAGCGCGCGCTCGTGCCCGCGCTGCCATGGGCGCGGCGTCGAGGCCGACAGCCAGGGGCTGTTCTCGATCTCCCAGCCCTGCTCGCGCTGCCACGGGCGCGGGGTGGTCATCGACGATCCCTGTCCGACGTGCCAGGGCGTGGGGCAGACCCACACGGTCAAGCGCTACAAGGTCAACGTCCCCGCCGGGGTGCAGGACGGCAGCCGCGTGCGTGTGGCCGGCAAGGGCGAGCCGGGGCGCAACGGCGGGGGAGCCGGGGACCTCTACGTGATCACCCACGTGTCGCCCTCCCCGGTCTTCGCGCGCAAGGGTGAGCACGTGGAGATCGAGGTCCCGCTGACGATCCCCGAGGCCATCCGCGGCGCGGAGGTCGAGGTGCCCACGCTGCATGGGCTCAAGCGGGTACGGGTGCCCGCGGGCACCCGGCACGGCACCGTCCAGCGCCTGCGCGGCGAGGGCCCGCCGCGCCTGGGCAGCTCGGGCCCGCCGGCCCGCGGCGACCTGCACATCCGCTTTGTCATCGACGTGCCCGCCACGCTCAGCCGCGAGCAGCGCAAGGCCGTCGACGAGCTCGAGCGCGTGATGGACGGCGATCCGCGCGCCGATCTGCTGGCCCGCGCGGAGGAGCCTCGGCCCTGATGGCCCGTCGCGTGCGCCACACCCGCATCGAGGTCGCCGCCGACCGCGGGGTCTTCATGATCTCCGTGGCCGCCGAGCTGGCCGACATGCACCCTCAGACGCTGCGCATGTACGAGCAGCGCGGTCTCATCGAGCCCAAGCGCTCGCCCAAGGGCACGCGCCTGTACTCCCACGCCGACGTGGAGCGCCTGCGGCGCATCCAGCAGATGACCGCAGAGCTGGGGCTCAACCTGGCCGGCGTGGAGCGGGTGCTCGAGCTCGAGGACCAGCTTGGGCGCGCCCAGCGGCGCGTGGACGCCCTCGAGGCCCGCGCGGCCCAGCTGCGCGAGGAGATCGCGCGCCTGGAGCAGGTGCGCGACGCAACCCGCGCGGAGATCGTGCCCTACCGCGAGCCGGGCGCCGACCTCACGCCCCCTGGGGTGCGGCGGCGCATCCGCGTGGAGCGCCGGCGCGATGGTCAGGGCGGGGACGGCTCGGGCGCCGCGCCGCGGGGCTGATCCCGAGCATCCCCCCGCTCAGCGCGGGTAAGATCGGTCCCCAGCTCGGTGTCGCCCGTGTCGCGCCCTCCGAGGCGTCGATCTGGCAGAAGGGGGCCCGGGCACCGGCTGGGAGCTGCGGTGCGTCACGGCATCGATTCCAGCGCGCGCCTAACCCGCTGCAGGAGGATGGGCAGACTGAAGGGCTTGGCGACATGGTCGAAGGCGCCCAGCTCGAGCGCGGTGACGACCTCGACCTCGGCCGAGCGGGCGGTGAGCATGACTATCCGCGTGCCGCGCAGCACCCGGTCCGCCGCCAGGCGCCGCAGGACGGTGAGCCCGTCCATGCCGGGCAGGTCGACATCGAGCAGCGCCACCCGCGCGCGCAGCGCCGGCTCGGGGCCGCTCAGGGCCTCCACGGCGCTCTGACCGTCGGCGATGGTGCGCACGCTGAGCCCAGCTGTCCCCAGCGTGTCGGAGAGAAGCGCGGAGAGCGCCGGGTCGTCCTCGACGATGACCACGTCGACGCGCTGGGCGCGGATCCGCGGTCGTGGGCCGGCCAGGAGCACCCGGTCGCGCCCGGCGTTCTTGGCCTGGTAGAGCGCCGCGTCGGCGGCGGCGAACAGCCCCTGGAGGTCCTCCGCGTCGCCGGGATGCCCGGCGACCCCGGCGGTGAAGGTGACGGTGAAGCTCCGCCCGTCCGCCGCGGCGAAGCGCTCGCGCCTGAGCACCTCGAGCGTGTGCTCCAGGCGTCGCGCCGCGTCCTCGGTGCCGCTGGCGGACAGGCCGACGGCAAACTCCTCGCCGCCCCAGCGGGCCACGATGTCCTCTCCGCGGAAGGTGGCCTGCAGGAGCGCCCCGACGCGCTGGAGCACGCGGTCGCCGGCAGCGTGCCCGTGCTCGTCGTTGACCTGTTTGAAGTGGTCGAGGTCGATCACCGCCAGCGCGAGCGCCTGTCCGCGGCGTGCGAGGGAGAGCATGCGCTCGAGCCTTTCGGTCGCCGTCCGGCGGGTGGCGACCCCGGTCAGCGCATCGATGTCGGACAGGCTGCGATACAGCGCGACGCGCTCCACGCGATTGGTGATCCGGGTCAGCAGCTCGGGCGCGAGGACCGGCTTAGGGACGTAGTCGTCCGCGCCCGCGGCAAAGACGGCCTGCACGGTGTCGGGGTCGGTGCGCGCGGTGAGAAAGAGGACGGGAAGCCGAGACCAGCGCGGCTCGTTGCGGATCACCCGACAGAGCTCGATGCCGCTCACCGCGGGCATGTCCACGTCGAGCACCACGAGATCGGGGTCGAGTGCCTCGAGGGCACCCCACAGGCCCAGCGGGTCGTCGAGCGTGGTGGCCTCGACGCCGTGCGCGGACAACAGCGTCTCGACGGCGGACAGAACGGCGACATCGTCGTCGACGACCAGCACGCGCGTGGCGTCGGCGCTCCGGCGGCGCAGGAGCTGGTCGATCATGTCGAGGACGTTGCCGGGGGGCAGGGACCGCGGCAGGTAAGGTGGGCGGGGACCTCGAGCGCGCCGGGGGAGAGGCGATGTGCATGGTGCTCGTGCTCGACGTGGCCCGCTTCCGCCAGGTCAACCAGCGCTACGCCCACGCCCCCGGCGACGAGGTGCTCACCGCCATCGGGGGCCTGCTCAAGCGCCTCGGGGGATCAGACGCCCACGTGGCTTCCCTGGGAGCCGACGAGTTCGCCATTCTCCTGCCCGGCCGGCACACCAATCGGGACGCGGTCTCGCTGATCAGGAACATCGGCACCGTACTCGGGCCGCCGGTGAGCGTGGGCACCGCCTTCGCCGACCCGGGGAGCGACGCGACGGCCGTCCTGCGGGCCGCCGAGCGCGTCAGGACGGGCTCGAAGCAGGGCAACCTCCGTGGCTTCTTCGCCGCGACGCGAGACGAACAGGCCGCGCCTTCCAGGCAGCTGGAGCAGGAGCTGCGGGCGGCGATGGATGGTGGGCAGCTCTGCCTGTACTACCAGCCGATCGTCGATGTGGAGAGCGGTCAGAGCACGGGCCTGACGGCGCGCGTGCGTTGGGAGCATCCCGTCTACGGGCTGCTGGCTCCCGGCCACTTCCTTCCCGTCGCGGAGACCGGAAGCCTGGCGAGCGACCTCGGGGCTGAGATCGTCGCCCTCGCGTGCCGTGACCTGGCGCACTGGACGATCTCGCTCCCCGCCTCCCCCCTGCCTCCGGTCCACGTCAAGGTCTCCGCTCGCCAGCTCTGCGAGCCCGGGTTCGTGGAGGTCATCCTCGATGAGCTCGAGCGCGGCGGCGTCGACCCGTCTCTGCTGGTGGTCGAGCTCGGCGGTGTCGTGATGGGCGAGGTCGACGTGGTGCCGCGCGCGCTGCAGCGACTCGCCGAGGCGGGCATCACCGCGGTGCTCGACGACTTCGGCACGAGGTCGGCCCCGCCCGCCTCCTTGAAGGACATGCAGGTCAGTGGCCTGAAGATCGGCAGCGTGTTCGTCAACGGCTTGAACGACAGCGAATCCGACCTGAGGGTGACCGAGGCGATGATCGCCCTCGGGCGATCGCTGGAGCTGCCCGTCGTGGCCAAGTGCGTCGAGACCCACGCCCAGCTCGCGACCGTGCGCGGCCTTGGCTGCGAGCGGGCCCAGGGATTCCTGTTCGGGCGCCCCGCCGCTGCCGATGTCACGCTCGCCCTCTTGCGACAGGAGGTGAACTGGGGCGAGATCGTCCACGCTGCGGGGTCGCGAACCCTCCCGTCGCCCCGTGCGGAGCCCGACGCGCGCGGGGACCGGCCGTCCGACGATCAGACCCTCCTGAGCCTCGGACAGGCGGCACAGGCGGTGGGCGTGTCGCAGGCCACCTTGCGCCGGTGGACCGACAGCGGGAAGGTGCGCTCCACCCGCACAGCCGGCGGCCACCGACGGTTCGCTGCAGCCGATCTTCAGCGCGTGGCCCCGAGTTGTCCGCGGGCGGAGATCCAGGTGGGCCCCCCGCCCGCCGAACCGCTGCCGGCGCTCGCGCGGCTGGTGGACGAGCACGGCGAGCGGCTCGCGACCGCCACCTGGGGCAGGCTCTACGTGCACGCCCCCGGGTTCTTCGGCGACCCCTCACAGGAGGCCTCGCGCGGAACCTGGCTGCGCACGCTGGCGTCGACTGCCGCCAGCGGTCACTACGAGGAGTTGGCGGAGGCGACCGCAACGCTCATGGCCGAAGCGGAGCTGCGGGGGGCTTCGGTGCTCGAGCGCCACGCAGCCCTCGAGCGTTTCGCCGAGGCCCTCGCATACCTGCTCGCGCGCGACGGGGCACCGGGCACGACGATCACGCAGACTCGGCGCCTTTTCGCCTTCCTCAGGCATCGCCAGCTCGCCCTGGCCGGCTGCTGAGGGCCCTTGGGAGCGCGGGCCGCCCCGATCCCGGCGGCTAGCGCTGCTCGACGTCCCCGCGGGTGGTTCCCTGGTCGCCGCCGGACTGCGTCTCGGCGGCCTTGCGTCCGGGGTGGTCGGGCGGAAGGTCGCGCGGGTTGACCTCGTCGTGGGCCTCGGGCGTGTCGCCCACGGGGGTCTCCTCGTCGGGGCTGGCCGGGCCGAGCGGTTCGCGACCGGCGTCGTCGTGGCGATCGGTCTCGTTGGTCAACGGGGGGCCTCCTGCTCGCTGCGGTCCTCCGACCCGTCGCGGCCGGCCTGCTCGTCGTAGTAGGGATGGGAAGGTTGCTCGAGGTCGGGGGAGCCGCCCTCCAGCTCCTCGCTCTTGCCGGGGATGTCCTCGAGGCTGTCGCGGCGCGTCGGGCCCACGCTGAGCAGCTCCTCGTCCCCGCGGGTGGCCCCCTGGTCGCCGCCGGCCTGGACCTCGGCGGCCTTGCGTCCGGGATGGTCGGGCGGAAGGTCGCGCGGGCTGATCTCGTTGTGGGCCTCGGGCGTGTCGCCGAGCGCCGTGTCGTCGTCGGTGATGACGTGCGTGGACGGGAGGTGCTCATCCTCGTCGGCGACCGCCTCGGCGGGATCGTCGCCATGGCGGTGCATCACGCGCTTGGACAGCAGCTTCTCGCCTACGATCACCGCCGCGATGACCAGCGTCACGAGGGCGCTGGAAATCAGGTACTCGGGCTGACCCGTCAGCACGGCCGAGAGGAACAGCGCCACCCCGACCACGACGGCAAAGGCGATGAGGAGCTTCTGCGTGGACATCGCGACGACGCTACCCCCGCATCGGAGCGTGCAACCCTTCTGGTGCGCTTGCCCCCTCCCGGCCGGGGCGCTAGAATCTCAGTCCCTGCGACTAAGATATGTACTCCCATGAACGCTGATCGCTTTACCCTCAAGGCCGCGGAGGCCCTACGCTCCGCCGTCGACCTCGCCGCCGCCCGGCGCCACAGCGAGGTACGCCCCGAGCACCTGCTACAGGCGCTTCTCGACCAGCCCGAGGGGATGGTCCCCGGCGTGCTGGCCAAGCTGGGCGCGGACACCGCCGGCCTGCGCGCGTCACTGGGCGCCGCGCTGGACGGCCTGCCCACCTTGGGCGACGCCGCCGAGCCGACCACGTCCTCCGAGCTTCTGGGGGTGCTGCGTGCGGCCGAGCAGGAGATGCGCGACCTGCGCGACGACTACGTCTCCGCTGAGCACCTGTTGCTCGCGCTGGCCGGCGACGGACGCTCGAAGGCGGGCGACCTGATGCGCGCCGCCGGGGCGACGAAGGACCGTTTGACCCAGGCGGTGGGCGAGGTCCGCGGGCCCCACCGCGTCACCGACCAGTCACCCGAGGACAAGGTTCAGGCGCTGGAGCGGTTCGGCACCGATCTGACCGCGCGCGCGGAGGCCGGCGACCTCGATCCGGTGATCGGCCGCGACGAGGAGATCCGCCGCGTCGTGCAGGTGCTCTCGCGGCGCACCAAGAACAATCCCGTGCTCATCGGGGAGCCCGGCGTGGGCAAGACCGCGATCGCCGAGGGCCTGGCGCAGCGCATCGTCTCCGGCGACGTGCCCGACTCGCTGCGCGACCGCCGCGTGATCACGCTGGACATCGGCGCCATGCTCGCCGGCTCGAAGTACCGCGGCGAGTTCGAAGAGCGCCTCAAGGCCGTGCTGCAGGAGATCAAGGAGGCCCGCGGCCAGGTCGTCCTGTTCATGGACGAGCTGCACACCATCGTGGGCGCCGGCGCCGCCGAGGGCGCCGTCGACGCCGCCAACCTGCTCAAGCCCATGCTGGCTCGCGGCGAGCTGCGCGCGGTGGGCGCCACCACCCTGGACGAGTACCGCAAGCACATCGAGAAGGACGCCGCCCTGGAGCGCCGCTTCCAGCCCGTCCACGTTGGCGAGCCGTCGGTGGCCGACACGGTGGCGATCCTGCGCGGGCTCAAGGAGCGCTACGAGGTCCACCACGGCGTGCGCATCCGCGACGAGGCCCTGATG
>DASZCY010000327.1:0-15600 GCA_035942615.1 Solirubrobacteraceae bacterium
AGCGAAGGCCGGTGGTGACCTACTTCTTCTCCTCCTCGGGAGGGCGCACGGAGGACAACGAGAGCTCGCAGCTGGGAGGGCGACCGGCCCCGTGGCTGCGCTCGGTCGCCGACCCCTTCGACAAGGCCTCGCCCCACCATCGCTTCGGCCCCACGTCGTGGAGCGTGCCCCGCGCGCAGGACGCGCTGGGCGGCTGGGTCAAGGGCTCGCTGCGCAGCATCGAGGTGGTGCAGCGCGGCACCTCGCCGCGCATCGTGCGCGCCGACGTGGTCGGCAGCGAGGGGCGCACCACGTTGAGCGGCGCGCAACTGCGCGCGCGGCTGGACCTGCCCGACACCTGGGCCTACTTCACGACGATCACCACGACGGCGCGCGCGGGCACCGAGCGCGTTGTATCGGGGGCGGTGCGCCCCGGCGGCGCGGGCAACTCCGTGCGGGTGGAGCGCCGCTCGCCCGAGGGCCGGTGGCGCAAGGTCACCGACGTGGCCACCCGCGCGGGCGGGCGCTACCTGCTGACCGTGGACAAGCCCGGGCGCTACCGCATCGTCGAGCGCGGCATGCCCGGGCCGGCGGTGGGGATGCGCTAGTGGTTCAGACGGGCATGTCGTAGCCGAGGTCGCGAGCGGCGCCCGACAGGCGCTGACCGGTGCATCACCTTGCCCGTCAGGCGTGGGATCACCCGCCGCTGTACAGCCGCGCGATCGACTCGGCCACGCACACGGGCTTGTGGCCGCCCTCCGCTTCGAACGTCCAGCGCGTGGTCAGCTGCACGCCCCCCGGGATCTCGTCCACCGCGTCGACGCCCAGGCGCATGCGCACCCGCGAGCCCACGGGCAGCGGGGCCGGGAAGCGGACCTTGCCATAGCCGTAGTTCAGGCCGAAGGCGAAGCCCTGGACGTCCATCAGCGCGTAGGAGAACGCCGGACCGAGGGAGAGGGTGTAGAGGCCGTGGGCGATGGTGCCGCCGAAGGGCGTGTCCCTGGCGCGGTCGGGATCGACGTGGATCCACTGGTCGTCGCCAGTGACCTCGGCGAAGGCGTCGACTCCCCCCTGGGTGACCTCGGTCCAGTCGCTGACGCCGATCTCCTGCCCGACCCGGGCCTTCAGCTCCTCGATGCCGTTCAGGGTGACCATGGCACGGATCCCGCTCCTCGCCTCGCTCGCTGGTTGTCGCCGCGCGCGGATCGTAGCCTTGGTTCCCGTGCCCGGCCCGCTCCTCGCCGTCGACGCCCCCTCGTTGCTCTACCGCGCCTTCCATGCACTGCCCTCCTCGATCACCGACGAAAGCGGGTGCCCGGTCAACGCGCTGCTGGGCACGGCCAACCTCCTGCTCTTCGCGGTCGAGCGCCACCACCCCCGCGCGGTGGTGCTGTGCTTCGGCGCCGAGGCGGCGCGCTATCGCAAGGAGCTGTTCGCGCCCTACCACGCCGACCGCCCACCGATGCCCGACGAGCTCGAGGGGCAGTGGAAGGCCGCGGGCGACTTCTTCGAGGCCTTCGGCTGGTCGGTGCTGGCCAGCGACGACCTCGAGGCCGACGACCTGCTGGGCGCGCTGGCCCGCGTGGAGAGCGAGGCGGGCGGCCACGCGCTGCTGTTCACCGGCGACCGCGACATGTTCCAGTGCGCGAGCGAGCAGGTGACGATCCTGTACCCGCGCACGGGCGGCGGCAGGGAGGGACCGGAGGAGATCGGTCCGGTACAGGTGCGCGAGCGCTACGGCGTCGAGCCCGCCCAGGTACCCGACTTCATCGCGCTGCGCGGCGATCCCTCCGACGGCCTGCCCGGCGCCAGGGGGATCGGCGAGAAGACCGCCCGCGACCTGCTGCGCGAGCACGGCGACCTCGACGCGCTGCTGGCCGCCGCCGCCCGCCCGGGCACCTTCCGCCCCCGCGTCACCGCGGCCCTCACCGATGCGCCCGAGACGCTGCGCGCCTTCCGCCACATCGCCACGCTGCAGCCCGTCGACCTGGCCCGCCCGCCCGACGGGCCGCTGGACCCCGCGGGCGGCGCGCGGGCCGCTCGGGCGCACGGCATGGAGCGTTTGGCCACGCGCCTCCTGGCCCTTGGTGGCTGAGAGGGCTGCCCCCGCCGCGCCGCCCCGACGAGCGAAGGTGCCCTACCCTCCCGGCTTCCGCCAAGATGTCAGCCCACGTGCCCGCGCTCGTCCGTTCGTTCCTGGTCGCCGTGGCGGCGCTCCTGGCGGCCCTTGCGCCTCCCGCGAGCGCGGCGGCGCCCGAGCCCCTTGCCCTGGACGAGGGCTGGAGCCACGTACCCGACCCCTCGGACCGCGGCGCCGGGCTGGGGCGCACCACCGGTGGCGGAGGCGGCTGGCGCGAGGTCGAGGTCCCACACGTCTTCCACGGGGGGGCGACGACGGCGCAGAGCTTCCCGGGCACGATCGGGTGGTACAAGGTCTCTTTCGAGGGTCCCGAGGCCGACCCCGGCCACGCCTGGGCCGTTCGCTTCGGCGGGGTCCGCCGCCAGGCCACCGTGTGGCTCAACGGACGGCTCGCGGGCGGCAACGACGATCCCTACACCGCCTTCGCGCTCACCCTCGATCGCCTGCGCGAGGGCGAAGAGAACACGCTTGTGGTGCGGGTGGACAACCGCAAGGGCCTCGAGCCACGCGAGGGCTGGTGGAACTGGGGCGGGATCGTGCGCCCCGTCGAGCTGGTCCCCCAGGGCCGCGCGACCCTCGAGAGTGCCGCGGTGCTCTCCGACGTCAGCTGCGCCAACGGCGGCGAAGCCTGCTCGGCCGGGGTCATCGTCGACGGCTGGGTGCGCAACCGCACCGCCCGTGTGCAGCGCCCGCTCGTCGACCTCACCCTGCGCGCGCCGGCACCCGAGGACGAGCAGGGAGCCGTGGTCGCCCAGCGCACGGTCCGCGCACCGGCGGTGCGCCCCGGCCAGCGCCTGCGCCTGCGCTTCCGCGTGCCCGTGGACGGTGCGCCCCAGCTGTGGTCGACCGAGCGCCCCGCCCTGCACGACGCCACCGTGCGCACGCGCCTGGGCGGCGCGATCGAGGACCTGCACCGCCAGCGCGTGGGCCTGCGCGAGGTGGACGTGCGCGGCGGGCTGGTGCGTCTCAACGGCCGGGTGGTGGAGATGCGCGGAGCCTCCATCCAGGAGGACGTGCCCGGCCGCGGCCCGGCGCTGACCGACGCCGACGTGAAGTGGATCGTCAGCGAGCTGAAGGCCGTGGACGCCAACGTGACCCGGGCGCACTACCTGCTCGACGACCGGCTGCTCAGCGCGCTGGACGAGGCCGGGATCATGGTGTGGAGCCAGGCCCCCGTCTACCACCGTGACGCCCTGCTGACCGACCCCGAGCGGGCACGCTTCGAGCTCGGGGTGCTGCGGCGCACCGTTCTGGGCGGGCGCCGGCACGCCTCGGTGATGACCCACTCCGTGGCCAACGAGCTCGACCCGTGGCCCGACCGCGCCCCTGCCACGGGCACCTGGTTGCGCGGCGCCGCCTCCCTCAGCCGCGACCTCGACCCGACGCTCCCCCTCTCGCTCGACGTGCTCTCCTACCCGCGCGTGCAGCGCCAGGCCACCTACGACCGCTTCCAGCTGCTGGGCATCAACAGCTACTACGGCTGGTACGAGGGCAAGCAGGAGCGCTCGACCGCCGACCTGGAGGACCTCGGCCCCTACCTGCGCGCGATGCACCAGAAGTATCCCCGCCAGGCCCTGGTGATCACCGAGTTCGGCGCCGAGTCGACCTTCTCGGGTCCGCCCGACACCAAGGAGACCTACGAGTTCCAGGAACGCTACGTGCGCGACACCTTGGCGATCGTCGACCGGCTGGACTTCGTCAACGGTGCGATCTACTGGACGCTGCGCGAGTTCGCCGTCAAGCCCAGCTGGGACGGCGGGGCCGAGCGGCGCGTGGAGCGCGACGCCATCCACAACAAGGGGCTGATCGCCTACGACGGCCAGCGCAAGCCGGCCTGGCACATCGCCGAGGCCATGTTCTCGGCCACGCCCCTGTACCGCGACGGGCGCCCGCGCCAGGAGGTCCTGATGGCCCCGGTGGGCAGCGGGCCCTCCGCGCTGCGCGGCTGGGGCATGGCCATCGGCGTGCTCGCGCTCCTGGGGGGCTTCGTGTGGCTCAACGTGTGGGCCCTGCGGGGGCTGCTGGGCACCCGCCGGCGCCGCGGCGACCGCGCCGGGGCCGTCACGGCAGAGGTCATGGAGCTGCGCCGGGTGGCTTGAGGGCCCTCCACCTCGCCTGAATCCACGCCCGGGCAGGGCCCGCATGGTCAGGGCGTGAACTTGACGGTGAGCACGTCGCCGTCGCACATCGCGTAGTCGCGGCCCTCCAGGCGCAACGTCCCCCGGTCGCGCGCAGCGGCGTAGCCGCCGGCCTGCACCAGCGCCTCCCAGCCGATCACCTCGGCGCGAACGAAGCCGCGCTGGATGTCGCTGTGGATCTCGCCGGCGGCGTGCCAGGCGCTCAGCCCATGGCGCAGGTGCCAGGACTGGGCGGGCTTGCCCTCCCCCGCGGTGAAGAAGGCCAGCAACTCCAGCAGCGCGAAGGCGCCGTCGACGACCCGGCGCAGGCCCGACTCGGCCCCGCCGAGGTCGGCGCGCATGGCGGCGGCGTCCTCGTCGTCGAGCTCTGACAGCTCGGCCTCCAGGCGGCTGGAGATCGCCACCGCCCTGGTCCCCTGCGCCTGCGCGTGGGCCTCGATCTCCGGCGGTACCGCGTCGTCGCCCTCGTCCACGTTGGCCACGAAGAGGACCGGCTTGGCGGTCAGCGGTCTGAGGTCGCGCAGCGCGGAGGGGGCCGCCTCGGGCGCCGGGACGGTGCGGGCCGGGCGGCCGGCCTGCAGGGCCTCGATGACCTGGCGCAGCCATTCCTCCTCGGCCATTGCCGCCTTGTCGCCGCCGCGGGCCTGACGCACCACGCGCTCGTGGCGGCGCTCGGCCTGCTCGAGGTCGGCGAAGACCAGCTCGGTCTCGACTGTCTCGATGTCGCGCAGCGGGTCGACGGTGCCCTCAGCGTGCACCACGCCGGGGTCGCCGTGGGCACGCACCACGTGGAGGATCGCGTCGGTCTCGCGGATGTTCCCCAAGAAGCGGTTGCCCAGCCCCTCGCCCTGGTGGGCGCCGGCCACCAACCCCGCGATGTCGTGGAAGTCGATGGTGTCAGGCACGACCTCCGAGGCGCCGACGGTCTCGGCCACCCGGTTGAGACGGTCGTCGGCCACCGGAACCACGGCCACGTTGGGCTCGATGGTCGTGAACGGATAGTTGGCCGCCTGGGCGCCCGCACGCGTCAGGGCGTTGAACAGCGAGGACTTGCCCGCGTTGGGCATGCCCACGATTCCGATCCTCATCGGCTCGTCGCTCGCGCACCCGTCACCGCAACCGCCCGCCTGGCTCGCTCAACGCGCCACGCTGCCAAGCACGGTGCCCAGCAGCGCCCCCGCGGCGATGTCCGACGGATAGTGCACGCCCAGGTAGACGCGGGAGAGCGCCATGCAGGTGGCGGTGGCATAGAGCGGGCGGGCAGGCATCAGGGCGCAGTAGGCGCGCGCGGCGGCGAAGGACGAGGTCGCGTGCGCGCTGGGAAAGGAGAGCTGGGTCGGCGTCTTGATCAGGGCCGGGAGATCCTCGAAGGCGGGGCGGCGGCGGCGCAGGATGCTCTTGAGCGAGGCGTTGAGCAGGTAGGCCAGGCTCACCGTGGCCGCCCCGCGCGCCCACCGCCCACGGTTGGAGGGGTCCAACACCATCCCTCCGGCCCCCAGCGCCAGCCACAACCCGGCGTGGGAGCCGGTGGCGCTGAAGCCCATGATCACCGGCGCCACGTGGCTGTGGGGCGAGCGACGGCGCACCAGCCGGTAGAGCTTCACGTCCCCGCGGGCGATGGTGCGTGCCACCGGGCCGGCGGTCAGGCGGGCGCGCAGCGAGCGGCGCGCGCCGGGATCGGGCTGGGGGGGCTGGTCGGGCGGGAGCTCCACGCAGCGCAGGGTTGTACATCAATCGTCCGGTGGGGTTGGCCGCCAGCCGCGTCATCCGAGAGAATGCCGGCCGTGCGCATCGCCCTCGTGACCAACAGCCGTTCGGGCACGGGGATCAAGGCCGAGGAGCTGACCCAGCGCCTGGACGGGCACGGGGCCCAGGTGGTGACCGTGGTGCCCGTGCAGGCACTGGGCGACCCTGGGGGCGAGGCCGTCGAGGAGGTACCCGACGCGCTGGCCGCCGTGAGCTTCGACCGCCTGGCGGTGGCCGGAGGCGACGGCTCCATCGGGCTGGCCGCGCGAGCCGCCGTGCACCTGCAACGGCCCCTGGCGGTGATCCCCACCGGGACGGCCAACGACTTCGCGCGCTCACTCGATCTCCCGCTCGATCCCCAGGACGCCACGGCGCTCGCGGCGGGGGTGACGCCGGCGCGCATGCGCAGGGTGGATCTCGCCCGCGTGGGCGACCGGCCCTGGGTCAACGCCGCCTCGGCGGGCCTGTCGGTGCTGGCCGCCCGCGAAGCCCACTCGCTCAAGCCTCGCCTGGGCGCGGTGGCCTACCTCGTGGGTGCGCTGCGCGCCGGTCTGACCGGCCGGCCCCTGGACCTGGTGGTGCACGCCGATGGCAAGCGGGCCTGGGAGGGCGCGGCGTGGCAGGTGACCGTCGGGGCCACCGGCGCCTTTGGGGGCGGTGCGGAGATCGGCGGGGTGTCGCACGGCGATGGCGCCCTCGACGCGGCGATCGTCCCTGCCGGCTCGCGGCTGGGGCTGGCTCGCACCGCAGTGGGCATGCGCCTGGGGCGCCTGACCGCGCAGCGCGAGGTACCCCACGTCCGCGCGCGCACCATCGACGTCGTGGCTCCCGCGGGGACCCGCTTCAACGTCGACGGCGAGGTCTGCACCTGCGTCCCGGCGCACTTCGAGGTCGAGCCGGGCGCGCTCGAGGTGGTCGTCCCGGCGTGAGCCGTCCCGGCGAGCTCGGTCGGCGGATGATGGGGGGCGCGCTCGCTCGAGCCGGGCTGTGCGACGAAGACTCCACCCGCCGCGCCGTCAACGCACGCTGGGGGCTGGGCATAGCCGCGGGCGGCGCCCTGTGGTACGCGGGCGAATCGCTGCGCCACCGCCGCGAGGGCGGTGAGGGCTACGCCCTGGACGGCGAGGGGCTGGACGTCGGCTCGGAGGGCTTCCTGCGTGCCGCCGAGGCCCTGACCAGCGCGCCGATCTCCTGGGGCGACGACGTCGAGCTGCTCATCAACGGCGACCGGATCTTCCCCGCCTATCTTGAGACCATCGCCGCGGCGCGCAGGTCGGTGAACCTGCTCACCTACGCCTACTGGCGCGGGGACATCACCGGCGAGGTCGCCTCCGCGCTGGCGGCCAAGGCCCGCGAGGGGGTCGAGGTCAACGTGCTGCTCGACGCGGTCGGGTCCATGCGCATGGACCCCTCGCTGATCGCCGAGATGGAGCGCGCGGGAGCGACCGTGACCCGCTTTCGCCCACCCAAGCCCTACGCGATCAAGCGCATGACCAACCGCAACCACCGCAAGCTGCTGATCGCCGACGGGCGGGTGGGCATGACCGGCGGCGTGGGCATCGCCGAGCAGTGGACGGGCGACGCCCAGGACCCCGAGCACTGGCGCGACACCCACGTGCGCGTGCGCGGACCGGTGGTGCGCGGGCTGCAGGGCGCCTTTGCCGAGGGCTGGCTGGAGGCCACCGGCGACGTGCTGGTCGGCGAGGCACACCTGCCCGAGCTGGAGCCCACGCCGGGCGGCGGGCCGATGCAGCTCGTGCGCTCGCGCGCCGGAGTGGGCGACACCAACGTGGAAGCCCTGTACTTCCTGGCCATCGCGAGCGCGCGCCGGACGCTCGATCTCACCGCCGCCTACTTCGCACCCCGTCCCGCCTTCGTGCGCGCGCTGTGCGACGCGGCCCAGCGCGGGGTTCGCGTGCGCATCCTCGTCCCCGGGCCACACATGGACAAGCAGTTCGTGCGCGTCGCCGGCCGGGGGTGCTATGCCCAGCTGCTGGACGCGGGAGTCGAGGTCTACGAGTTCCAGCCGACCATGCTGCACGCCAAGACGACGGTGGTCGACGGCGCGTGGGCGTCGGTCGGCTCGGTGAACTTCGACAACCGCTCCTTCCAGCTGCACGACGAGGCCACGCTGTGCGTGCAGTCGAGGCAGTTCGCCGGCCTCCTGACCGAGGCCTTCGAGGCCGACCTACGCCGCAGCGATCCCTTGGTGGCCGAACGCTGGCATCACCGCCCGCTGCACCATCGCGCGCAGGAGCGCGCGATGGCGCTGGCGCGGCGCGAGCTGTAGCGACCGCTGCTGGCCGCGCCTAGGCTCCGGGCCCGCGCGAGAGCAGATCGTGCTCGAAGGCCATCCGCAGCGAGGGCTCGCGCCAGTCGCTGTCCACCGTCGTCTCCACCGCCACCCCGGCGTGGTCGGGCCCGAGCGTGAGCGTTCCCAGCTGGTTGTCGTAGCTGGGCTCCTCGACCAGGCGCCAGCCGATCGGGTCGGGCGCGGTGCCGACGGCGCGGGCGAGGGCACGGCCCAGCAGGCGCGCGGGACGCGACCGGCCGAAGCGCATGATGGCCCGCTCGCGCGGGGCGAGATGTTTGCGATACGGCGAGCAGACCACCTGCCACACCGCGCTGCGCGGCGCCAGCCCGCGCCGGAAGCCCACGCGGGCCAGGTAGCAGTGATGCACGTCGCCGGACAGCATGGTCACGCTGACCGGCGGACGGCCGGTGGCCCCCGTCGCGATGCGCTCGAGCAGGCCGGCGAGTCGGTGGAAGGAGCGCCCGAAGGACGCCCAGTGGTCAAGCACGCCGGCCTGGCGGATCCATTCCCCCGCCCGCGCGGCGACCGGGCCCCAGGCCCCGGCGCACACCGCCTCGTTCCAGCGCTCGAGTCCGTGCAGGCCATGGGGAAGCAGGAACGGCACCGAGCTGGCCAGCAGGAGATGCTCGAAGTCGCCGGTGGCGTGCTCCTCGATCCATGCCCACTCGCCGTCATCGACCATCTCCCGCCTTCCCGGCTGGAGGACCCGGCCGGCCCGCGAGTCGACCACGATCAGGCGGGTGCGCCCGAGGTCGCGGCAGAAGCTCCAGCGGCTGTGGCCCGGCTGGCGGTCGGCGTCGCGCGCCACCTCGCGCAGCACCGCGCCGCCGTCGTCGACCGCGCACACGCGGGCGAGCAGCTCGCTGTCGTCGAGGTCGGCGGGCGGGAGGTTGCCCAGGTGCTGGTAGACCCAGTAGGCGGCCATCCCGGCGGCGATGCGCCGCTCGAACCACGGCTCGTCGCGCATGGTCGCCTCCCAGGCCGCGGAGATCTTCCACTCGGCGTGAATCTCGTGGTCGTCGAAGATCATCGCCGTGGGCACCGTCGCCAGCAGCCAGCGGACCAGCGGTTCGCTCCAGGCCTCGCGGTAGGCCGCTGCGTACTCCTCGAAGTCGACGAGCTCGTCGTCGGGCTCTCCCGCGGCGCGCCCGCGCCGGTCCACGACCTCGCGCATGTGGGGCGAGAGCTCGTCGGCGTAGACCTGGTCTCCCAGCATGAGCAGCAGGTCGGGGCGCTCCTGCGGGCCCGCGCGCGTCAGGCGCAGCGCGAGGGCCCGCAGGGCGTCGACCCCGTGACCGCCCTCCCGCCCGGGCGCGTCCTGGACGTAGGGCGGCTCGTGGGGGACGCTGACGCGGCAGGAGCCGAACACGATGCGCAGCGGACGGTTACCGCCCAGGGTGCGCAGCGCCGGCGAGGGCAGCGGCTCGTCGTCAGCCGGCCAGGCGCGTTCGCCGTCCACGCGCACCTCGTACTCGTAGCTGGCTCCCGGTCGCAGGTCGCGCGCCACCACGAGCGCGAAGTGGTGGCCGTCCACGCAGAACGTCCGGGCGCGGTGGCCGAGGACCTCCACCTGGGCCGGCGCGTCGGTCTCCACCCAGATCGTCGCCTCCGCCTCTCCGACGTGGCGCAGGAGTGGGCCGAGGACCAGCCGCGCCACGGCGCCGGCGCCGCTAGGCGCCGAAGCCGACGCGGTGATCAGGGCGCTCGGTGCGCACCCAGAGGACGTACTGGAGGTTGAGGCGTACGGTCCCGTCGTCCCCCTGAACGTCGTGCCATCCCTCGCTGCCCAGGCTTCCGAGCAGGCGATCGAGCTCCTCGCGCGCGACGCGCAGTGAGAGGGGCATGGAGGCCTGGAAGCCGATGGAGATGCGCTCGAGGCTGTCGGCCATGTCAATGGACCCCCTGGGCGGGCTGGACGAGTTCGGTCAGGACACCGCCGGTGGCGGAGGGGTGCAAAAAGGCCACCCGCGAGTCGCGGATGCCGGTGCGCGGCGCTCGATCGATGACCCGCACGCCCGCGCCGCGCAGGCGGTCGAGCTCCGCGGCCACGTCGTCCACGCGGTAGGCCACATGGTGGAGCCCGGGCCCGTGGCTGGCCAGGAACTTCCCCACCGGGCTGTCAGGCCCGAGGGGGCGCAGCAGCTCGACGTGGCTGTCGCCTACGTCGAGGAGGATCGCCTCGACGCCCTGCTCCTCCACGGTCTCGCGGTGGGCGGTGGCCAGCGCGTACCGGCCCGAGTACAGCTCAAGCGCGGCGTCGAGATCCTCGACGGCCACTCCGACGTGATCGATGCCGGCGAACACGGAGCGGGAGCCTAGATCATGAGGCGCTAGATCCAGGGCTCGAGCACCGGTTTGCACGACAAGAGCCCGGAACTGCAAGCCACTACGCCTGAGGCTCGTCCACCACCTCCGCCGAGGCCAGGCGCAGGCCCACCCCCGGCCGGCGCTCCGCGCGCGGGACGCCGGCCATGATCCGGTCGAGCCCGTCGCGGTCGAGCACCTCGTGCTCGAGGAGGTGCTCGGCGAGCTCGGCGAGCTTCGCGTGATGGGCCTCGATGAGGCGCTGGGCGGCGCGCTGGGCCTCGAAGACCAGCTCCTGCTCCTCCTCGTCGCGCACGCGGCGGCGTACCTCGGAGTCGCCCGTGCTCTCGAGGACCGCGCGCTGGGCGCTCCCGGGTGCGGCGCCCATGGCGTAGTCGCCGACCATGGCCCGGGCGATCTCGGCCACCTTGCGCAGATCGTCGGCGGCCCCGGTGGTCACCGCACCAAACACCACGCCCTCTGCGACCCGGCCGCCCAGCAGGACGGTCATGAGGTCGATGAGCTCCTCGCGGGACTTCAGATAGCGGTCCTCCGCGGGGAGGTTGAGCGTGTAGCCCAGCGCCTTGCCGCGCGGGACGATCGAGATCTTGTGCACGCGGTCGACGCTGGGCAGCAGCTCACCGCACAGCGCGTGGCCCGCTTCGTGGAAGGCCACCACCCGCTTCTCGTGCGCGTTGAGCACCCGGCGCGACTGCACCCCGGCCACCACCCGCTCAAAGGCGCCGTCGAAGTCGGCCTGGGTCAGCGTGCTGCCGTGCCGGCGCGCGCAGAAGATGGCCGCCTCGTTGCACACGTTGGCCAGGTCCGCGCCGGTCAGCCCGCTGGTCTGCGTGGCCACGACGCCCAGGTCGACGTCGCCCAGCGGCTTGTCGCGCGTGTGCACCTCGAGTATCCGCCGCCGGCCGTCCACGTCGGGGGGCGCGACGAACACCTGGCGATCGAAGCGCCCCGGGCGCAGCAAGGCGGGATCAAGCTTGTCGAGCAGGTTGGAGGCGGCCATGACCACCAGCTCCCCGGAGGTAGCGAAGCCGTCCATCTCCACCAGCAGCTGGTTGAGGGTCTGCTCGCGCTCGGCGGAGATGTCCATCCCGCGCCGCCCCCCGACCGCGTCCAGCTCGTCGATGAAGAGGATGGCCGGGGAATGCTTGCGCGCCTCGCGGAACAGGCGGCGGATGCGCGCCGCGCCCAGCCCGGCGAACATCTCCACGAACGCGCTGGCCGACTGGGAGTAGAAGTGCGCGCCCGACTCGTGGGCGACCGCCTTGGCCAGCAGCGTCTTGCCCGTGCCCGGCGGGCCGTGCAGCAGCACGCCCTTGGGCACGCGCGCGCCCAGCCGGGTGAAGCGCGCGGGCTCGCGCAGGAACTCCACGACCTCGCGCAGCTCGTCCTTGGCCTCCTCCACGCCGGCGATCTCGTCCCAGCCGATGGCGACCTTGGACTCCGGCTTGATCTCCTGGGGCTTGGTCTTGGGCATGACCCGCAGGGCCCGCCAGAAGAAGATCAGCAGGACCGCCATGAAGACCATCGTGAAGACATAGCTCCACTCCGCCGCGAAGTCCTTCAGCCAATCCAGCATGCACTGGGGCATCGGTCCGGTGGCCGGGGTGCTTGAGGCGACTGCGCGCCGCGGCGCGCCGGCGCGGCGCTGCGGTCGGGGTCAGGCGACGCGCTCGAGGCGCGGGTTCGGACGGTACCGCCGCCCGACCTTGGCGCACGGGCGTCCTTCCACCAGCACGACGTCGGCGGTGAAGTCGTTCGACCCGCGGATGAGCGAGGAGCCCACGCCGTACACGTCGACCGCCGCGCCGGCCTCTTCGAAGGCACGGATGCGCGCGGCGTCGAAGCCTCCGCTGGCCACGATGCGCACGTGCCCGTGGCCCGCGTCGTCCAGCGCCGCGCGGACGTTCTCCACCAGGCGCAGGTTGACCCCGGTGGGCGTGAAGTCCCCCAGCTGCTCCCACAGCGAGCGGTCGACCAGCGACTCGCTGGTGTCCAGGCGCACCCCCCACAGCCGAGGTCCCAGGGCGTCGGCCACCTCGAGCGAGGTGCGCACCGAGTCGTTGTCGAAGTCCACGAGCACCGTCACGTTCATCTGCCCGTGGAAGCGGTCGGCGAAGACGGTGGCCGCCCGCGCGGTGTCGCCGTGGTAGGCGGCGATCAGCCCGTGGGGCACCGTGCCCACCCCGCGCCCACCCCACCACGAGGCCTGCGCGTCGGTCGACACCCCGATGGCTCCCGCCACGTGGGCCGACCAGCCGTCGCCCGTCTGGACCAGCCAGTGGTCGTGGCGGGCGGGAAAGAACAGGATCTCCTTGGCGCCCGCGGCGTCGACCACCTCGCGCACGTTGCGCATGACCAGGCTGCGCCGGGCCAGCGTGCCCAGGTAGACGGTCTCCAGATGGGCGAACAGCGCGTAGTCGCCCTCGATGGTCAGGACCGTCTCCCACGGCTCGATCGCATCGCCCTCGTGCAGCGCGTGCACGCGCAGCTCCTCCCAGCCCGAGACCCAGCCGCCGTCGGGGTGGTGCCGGCCGGCGCCCAGCTTCAGGACGGCGACGGCCTCGTCGATGCCGCCCAAGACGCCGTCCTCCTTCTGGAAGACCTGCATGAGCACGTGCGGATGGTGGTCCTCGCCCTCCAGGAGCCGCTTGGAGAACACGAAGTAGGCATCGGAGTAGTAGCCGTCGCGGATGCGTTCGACCGGCAGGCGGAAGATCGCCGGGTCCAGCCGCTGCCGGCTCAGGCGCGCTCGCCCTCCACGCGCAGGATCTCGGCCAGCGCGACGCGGCCCACCTCGAGCTGGCGCTCGGTGGGCTCACGGGTGCCCAGCGCGCGCTGCAGCTCGTGGCCGGGCACCCGCAGGGCGCGCGCGGCGGCGCTGTCGTGGTGGCGCTCGGCCCAGGTGAAGACCTCGACGGCGACGCCCAGTGAGCCCATCCCTACCAGGGCGTGGTGGGCGGGCCCCGGGCGGCGCACCGCGGCGCGCAGCAGCGCGCCCCCGGCCAGGTTGGCGGCCAGCAGCGGCGTGAGCAGGTGCGAGCCGCAGCGGTCGTGCTCCTTGGCCGCCTCGGCGGCGTCTTCGGCGTCCTGCTCGTAGGCGGCGATGGCCTTGTGCTCGACGCCGTGGTAGGCGGCCAGGTCGCCGCCGCGCAGAGCGATGAGGCTGGGCAGGACGGAGATCGCCGCCACCGCGGCCTCCGTGCCGGCCCTCCCGCGGGACCTGCCGGCCCGCCGGCGCAGCAGCTGCCCCGCGGCGCTCGCGGCGAGCATGGCCCCCAGCACGCGGCGGTCCTCGAAGGGCAGGCGCGCGTCGGGCAGCGCGCGGCGCGCCAGCGGGATCACCGCCATGGCCTCGCCCATGCGAACCACGCCGCGCAGCGCGGGGATGCGCTCGGTACCCCTGGCCCGGGGCTTGCGCCCCGAGGCCACCGCGATCTCGCCGTCCGGGCGCCGGCACGCGGCCGCCCAGTGCGTGGGCCCGTGCACCAGCAGGCCGTTGCGCAGCGCCATGCCCCCCAGGCGCAGCTTCCCTGTGCCCAGAGAGCTCTGCCCGTGGGTATCCGTGTCCGACTGCGCCTCGCTCATCCCAGCAGCCTCCTGGTCACGTCGCGGAAGAACGCGGCGGCAAACCCCACGTCGCGCGCGTCGATGCGCTCGTCGGCGGCGTGGATGAGCGGCGCGACCTCGTAGAGGGTCATGTAGCGGTGGGGGAAGAAGCCATAGGCCACGCAGCCGGGGAACGCGTCACGGAAGGTGCGCGAGTCGGTGAAGCCCGGAAGGATCGTGGGCACGATCGTCGCCTCGGGATCCTGCTCGCCGAGCCAGTCGCGGATGACGTCCATCAGCTCGGACTCCACGGACGAGGCGTTGCCCACCACGCGCTCGAAGAACTCGAGGCCGTAGCCCGCCTCGCCAGGTGGGCCCAGGACCTCGCTGATGCGGGGCAGCACCTCGTCCTCGTCCATCCCGGGCGGCACCCGGCAGTCGACCTCGATCTCGGCGCTGGCGGGCAGCACGTTGATCTTCTCCGACGCGCGGATGCGAGTGGGAGCCAGCGTGACGCCGAGCATGGGCTCGACCAGCATGGCCAGGGTGGCGTCGCGCTCGCGCAGGGCCTCGAGCGCGGAGGCGACGTCGCCGTCGGCCGCGAAGCCCAGCTGCTCGAGCATGGCCCGCGGGCCCTCGGTGAGGTCAAAGGAGGGCTGGCGCGCGCCCATGCGCTCCAGCAGCGGCGCCACCTTGAGCAGCGCGTTGTCGCCAATCCTGGGGATGGAGGCGTGGCCGGCCACACCCTCGGTGGTCAGGCGAAAGCGAAAGACGCCCTTCTCGGCCACGCACACCCCGTACACGCGCCCGCCGTCGAAGGGGATGACGCTGCCCGCGCCCTCGTTGAGCAGCAGATCGCAGCGCACGAGGTCGGGATGGTTCTCGCACAGCCATTGCGCGCCCTCGCCCCCGCCGCTCTCCTCGTCCACGACGACGACCACGAGCAGGTCGCCGCGCGCGGGACGCCATCCCTCGCGGGCCAGCGACACGGCGGCCGCGACCTCGGCCGCCGTCTGGGACTTCATGTCCAGCGCCCCCCGGCCCCACACGAACCCCTCGTGCAGGTCGCCGGACCACGGGTCACGCGACCAGTCCTGTGGGGTGGCGAGCACGGTGTCGACGTGGGAGAGCAGGCACAGCGTGGGGCCCTCGGCCTGCCCGCCCAGGCGCGCCACCAGGTTGGGACGCTCCTCGGTACGTCCCAGCAGCGCCACCTCGAAGCCGGCGTCCTCCAGCAAGGCGGCGAGCACCTCCTGAGCGGCGCGCTCGTCCCCGGGTGGGTTGACGGTGTCGAAGCGGATGAGCTGCTGGAGGAGCTCGGTGGCCTCCGAGGACAGGTCTGCCATGGGGTGAACGGTACGTGAAGGCGGCGGCGATTTCGCCTCCGGCCCGTATCGTGGGCGACGATGCGC
>DASZCY010000328.1:0-1527 GCA_035942615.1 Solirubrobacteraceae bacterium
CGCGGTGGCCGAGGTCGACATCCCCTTCTACGCCGGCCTGGAGGTGGGCGTGCCCTCGCTGCCCGCGGTGGTCGAGACGCTGGCCGAGGGGCGCTACGACCTCGTGCACCTCTGCTCGCCGGGGCCGGCCGGGGTGGCCGCAGCGATGGTCGCGCGCACCATGGAGCTGCCGGTCATCGGGAGCTACCACACCGAGCTGGCCGCCTACACGGGCCTGCGCACCGAGGACCCGGCGCTGGAGGTCGCCGCGCGGATGGCCATCGCGGCCTTCTATGGCCAGTGCCACGCGGTGCTCTCGCCGAGCGCGGCCTCAGACGCGGTGCTGGAGGGGATGGGCGTTGCCCGCGAGCGCATCGGGCGCTGGGAGCGCGGCGTGGACCTCGAGCGCTTCTCGCCCGACCGGCGCGATCCGCACGCGCTGCCCGGGGAGCTGACCGTGCTCTACGCCGGTCGCCTGACCCGGGAGAAGGGCGCCGACCTGCTGGCCGACGCCTTTCTGGCCGCCCGCGAGCGCGATCCTCGCCTGCATCTGGCGCTGGCCGGCGGCGGACCCGAGGAGGAGGCGCTGCGCGAGCGCCTCGGCGCGCACGCCACGTTCCTGGGCTGGCTGGAGGGAGGGAGCCTGGCCCGTGCCTACGCGAGCGCCGACCTCTTCCTGTTCGCCAGCCGCACCGACACGTTCGGCCAGGTGCTGCTCGAGGCCCAGGCCTCCGGCCTGCCGGTCGTGGCGGTGGATGAGGGGGGTCCGGCCTCCCTGATCGAGCACGACGTCACCGGCCGCCTGTGCTCGCCCGACGCCGGAGCGCTGGCCGACGCGGTCGTGGAGCTGGCGGCCGTGCCCGCCGAGCGCGGGCGCCTGGCCGCCGGCGCGCTGAGCGCGGTGCGCGGGCGCAGCTGGGAAGTCGCGCTCGAGCAGCTCGCCGAGGGCTACCGTCGCACGCTGATCGCCCCGCACGCCATCGGAGGGCAGGCCGTCCGTGCCGCCTGAGCTGCGCATGGCCGTTCACCCCGGCCGTGGCCGCCTGCGCGTGGTGCGCAGCGCACCGCCCGCGGCCCCCTCCCGCCCGCTGCGCGTGGTCGACGTGGCCATGTTCTACGGCGAGCGCAGCGGCGGCATCCGTACCTACCTGGACGCGAAGCTGCGCTGGTCGGCCGGGGATCCCGGCGTGGAGCACCACGCGATCGTCCCCGGGCCGGTGGTGCGGCGCATGGAGGGCCTGCGCGCGGTGCCCAGCCTGCGCGTCGTGGCCGCCAACGGCTACCGCGTTCCGTTCGGTGCGGGCGCGCTGGTGCGCGAGCTGCGCGTGCTGGCCCCCGACGTGGTCCTTCTCCACGACCCGTTCTGGCGGCCGCTGGGCATCGCGCGCGCGGCCCGCGAGCTGGGTGCACGGGTGGTCGGGGTGCACCACGGCTCGGTGGCCCTGGACGCCGCCGGACTGCCCGGGCCCGACCGCGCCTGGCACCCCGTGCTGCGTCGCTGGATGCACCGCGCCCACCAGGAGGTCGACGGCCTCATGGCCGCCCTGC
>DASZCY010000329.1:0-10114 GCA_035942615.1 Solirubrobacteraceae bacterium
CTCGTAGACCACCATCTTCCCGCTGCCCACGAGGACCGTCCGGCGCAGCTTGGTGGGGGACAACCAGGAGAGCTCCATGTGCACCAGGGCGTCGTTGCTCACGCCCAGGTCGATGAAGGCGACATCAAGCTGTCCCGAGCCCACCGAGTCACGCCCGATCGCACGAACGAAGCGGGGCTCCCCCAGCCAGTGCAGCAAGATCGAGAAGTCGTGGGGGGCCAGGTCGCGCACGACGTTGGCGTCGCTCTGATGGATCCCGAGGTTGACCCGGCTGAACGTGCCGAAGTACAGCTCGCCCAGCTCCCCGGCGTCGAGGAGCTCCTTGACCTTTCGCACGGGTGGGGAGTACAGGAAGGTGTGTCCGGGCATGAGCACCAGCCCCCGCTCCTCGGCCAGGGCGATCAACTCCCGGCACTCGTCGCTGCGCTGGGCCAGCGGCTTCTCGACGAAGACGTGCTTGCCGGCCAGCAGAGCCTCCCGGGCCAGCGGGTAGTGGGTGGCCACGGGAGTGGCGAGCGCGACCGCCGACACGCGGCCGTCGCTGAGCACGGTCTCGAAGCGCTCCGTGGCCTCGATGGTGGGATAGCGCTTGGCCAGTGTCTCCAGGCACTTGGGCCGGCGGTCGCAGGCGGCGGCGACCCACGCGCCCTCGGTCTCCCAGAGGTTGCGCACCAGGTTCGGGCCCCAGTAGCCGAGGCCGACGACCGCGACGCCAACCGGGTCGGCGGCGGTCATGCCGCCCGGCCGCGGACCACAGCGACGGGCGTGCGCGCGAGGATCGCAGCGTCGACAAGGGGCCCCTGGCGGCGGGCGTACTCGCTGTCTAGGTCGAGCATCTCGTGGAAGCTCAGAGCGCTGCGCCCCGAGACCTGCCACAGGCCGGTGATCCCCGGGCGCACCTCGAAGCGCTCGAAGTGCTCGGGGCGGTAGTGCTCGAGCTCGTAGTCCAGCGCCGGGCGGGGCCCGACCAGGGACATCTCGCCCCGGACCACGTTGATCAGCTGGGGCAGTTCGTCAAGGCTCGTCTTGCGCAGCACGCGTCCCGCGCGGGTGACGCGGGGGTCCGCGGTCAGCTTCTTCAGCTCTCCCGCAGGCGCGGTGGAGCCCTCCTGGGCGAGTTGCGCGATGTAGCGGCGGTGAAGGTCGGCGGCGGCACCGTGGCTCATGGTGCGGAACTTGAACACGGTAAACGGACGGCGGCCCCGGCCCTGGCGGGTCTGGCGGAAGAGGACGGGCCCGGGAGTGTCCAGCCTGACCAGCAGCGCGAGGAGGGCCAGCAGCGGCACGAGCAGCAGGAGGAGCAGCAAGGCCACCACAAGGTCGATGCCGCGTTTGGCCACCGCCCACGGTGAGAGGTTCGGTGCCGCGATGAGCCCTGCGATGATGTGCGATCGACTGTCCATGTCGTTTGTCACCGTCCCCCCGATCGGTGGTCCATGTCGCTTGCTTGAGCGCCATGGGGCTTTGCGGGCGTCTCCTGTGCCGTTGCACCGGAGGTTATGCGTGTTCTCCCCCCGGTGCAACCCACGCCATCCCGTTTCGGAGCGGTGGAGCGCCCATTACTACCGTAGCGGCGCGACAGACCGCCCGTAGCCTCTGGTCGCGGTCGCGCCTTCCCATGACCTCCGAGGACACCCTTCAGCCGAGCGACTACGAGGCCAGTGCGCCGACGCCGGGCGTTGGTCGCTTCTCTCGGCGTCCTCCCGTCCGCGGGGACCGATCGGCTCCTCACCGCCGCCTCGGGCGGCGCCCCTGGACGCAGCGGGTGCGGCCCGTCGACCATCTGCTCCCCCTGGTGCCCGGCCTGCTGGTGGCGGCCTTCAGCTTCGAGGCGGGCGGCTTCTTTCCCGGGGCCACGGCGGCCGGCGCGGTGACGCTGGTGATCGTGCTCATATTGCACGTCACGCTGGCCGAGCGGCCGTTCGCGGGGCTGAGCCTAACGTTTCTCATCGGCGCGGTCGCGCTGGGCCTGCTCGCGGTGTGGACGCTGGTCTCGGTCGGGTGGTCCGATGCGCCCGCTCGCGCCCTGCTCGAGTATGACCGGGCGCTGCTCTACCTGCTGGCCTTCGTGGCGCTGGGGCTGGCGGGGCGCACTCCCGCCCGCCTGCGCCTGGCCCTGCGGGGCATCGCGGCCGCCGCCTTCGTGGTCTGCCTGTGCGGACTGGTCACCCGCCTGCTGCCCGATGTATGGAGCGTGGCGGCGGACGTGGGCGGCGATCGCCTGAGCTTTCCGCTGACCTACTGGAACGCGCTGGGCCTGCTCGCGGCGGTGGGCTTCGTGCTGTGCTTCACCCTCAGCTCGGACGTCGCCGAGCGCCCCGTGGGCCGGGTGCTGGCCGCGGGCGCGCTGCCGGTGCTGGCCCTCACGCTTTTGTTGACCTTCTCGCGAGGTGCGCTGGGGGCCGGGCTCGTCGGGCTGGTGGCCGCCGTGATCGCCGCGCGTGCTCGCGCACTGCCCAGCGCCCTGCTGGCCGCCGTGCCCACGGTCGCCGTGGTCGTCGCCGTCGGCTACGGCGCCGACCTGCTGGTCTCGGCGCGCCCGACGGCGCCGGCTGCCGTGGCCCAGGGCCACGAGGTCGCGGTCGTGGTGGGAGCCAGCACTCTCGTCGCGCTGGTGGTGCGCGGGTTGCTGCTGTGGCTCGACCGGCGCCTGGCGACGCTGCGCGTTCCGCGCCCTCGCCCGGCGGTGGCCTGGGCCGGGTGCGTGGCCGCGGTGGCGCTCGTGGTGATCGGCGCGGTCCTCGCCGGGGCGCCGGCGGCGATCGATCGCCAGGTCGACCGCTTCGTGGCGGGCAACCAGGTGGGCGGGGCCGATGTGCGCGACCGCCTGACCAGCGTGGGCAACAACGGGCGCCTGGATCACTGGCGCGTGGCGGTAGAGGGGTACGAGCGCGAGCCCCTGCACGGGACGGGGGCGGGCACCTACGCGCTGCTATGGGACCGCGACCGGCCCTCGGAGTTTCAGGTCGAGGACGCGCACTCGCTCTACGTCGAGATGCTCGCGGAACTGGGGATCGTGGGGCTGGTGCTCACGGGCCTGGCCGTCGGGATCCTGCTCGTGGGCCTCCTCGCGCGCGCCCGCGGACCCGACCGGGCCCTGGGCGGCGCGCTGTTCGGCGCGGCCCTGGCCTGGGCCCTGCACGCGGGCATCGACTGGGACTGGGAGATGCCCGCGGTGACCATCTGGCTCTTTGCGGCGGGCGGGCTGGCGCTCGCCGCGCGTGCTGAGGCGCCCGAGAGCGGGGCGGCGACCATGAAGGCGGGCGCTGCGCAGCGCGGCCGCCGGGTGGGCGGTCGGGGCCTCGGCCGCGTGCTCGTCGCCCTCGGTTGCCTCATGCTCGCCGTCGTGCCCGCCCGGATCTTTCTCTCCGATGGGCCGCTGAGGGAGAGCGCGCGGGCCTTCGAGCGCGGGGACTGCGCCGTGGCCGTTGAGCGTGGACTCGATGCGGTCGAGGCGTTGGCCTCGCGGCCCGAGCCTTACGCGATCCTGGGCTACTGCGACGTGCGCCTGGGCGTGCCTCTGCTCGGGGTGCAGGCCATGGAGAAGGCGATCGCCCGCGACCCACGCAACTGGGACTACCACTACGGGCTGGCGCTCGTGCGTGGGGCGGCCGGGCTCGACCCTCGCCCGGCGGCTCGACGGGCGCTCGAGCTCAACCCCCGCGCGGGCATGGCGATCACCGCTGTCCGCCGCTTAGCCGAGGCCGACGGGCCGCAAGAGTGGCGGAGGAGGGCCTTGGCGAGCCAACTCCCCGTCGACTGATCCGCCGCGCCGTCACCCCGGGTCAGGGTCGCCCCAAGTCGAACACTCGGCTTCGAGCGGGCGCCGATCGCCCCGGAAGCGTCGTCGCTGGGGCGATCAACAAGCGAGATAGAGATATTTCGCGTACCTTAGTGTGAGTAGAGGGGGAAAGGGGACTTTCCGCTCCAGGAAGCCACAGGCGGGCGGGGAGCCGTGCAGATGTCTTCGAAGTCAAGTCAGCCGGTGCTTGAGCCACCGGAGCGGGCCCGGCCTGGAGCGCTACCCGACCGGCGCGAGCACGTCGGTCCAGGACCTCCGCAGCGCCCTCCTGCCTGGGCGGCCACTTTCGCCCATCGCTGGTTCCCCGCCATCGCCGCGCTGCTGGACCTCGTGGCCCTCTCGCTGCTAGCCGTGACGGTCGCGCACCTGGGCGTGGGCCTGGGGAACTTCGACATCCCGGCGCGCGTCGCCTACTACGCGTTCCCCTTGGTCGCTGTGTGCGCCATCTATCTACGGGGCGGGTACCGGCGCCCTCTTCGCCCGGTCTTCCTCGATCAGCTGGGGCCGCTCCTGGGGGCCTTGGCGGTAGCCGCGCTGCTGTTGCTGTTGGCCATGCTCGTCCTGGAGCCCGGCACACGTGCAGGGCCGCTCGTGGTCAAGGTCTGGCTGCTCGGCATGGCCTCGGTCCTCCTGTTGCACGCCGGCGCTACCGTCGCGCAGCGGGCCGGGCGTCGGCGCGGGCTGGTGGCCCAGCGAGCGCTGATCGTCGGGGCCGGGCTCGTGGGCAGCCACATCGCGCGGCGGCTGATGGAACGTCCCGAGTACGGCCTGCAGCCGATCGGCTTCCTCGACGCGCAGGCTGCCCCCCCGAGCATCGTCCCGGGCCGGCGGCTGCCGATCCTCGGGCACCCGGACGATCTGCTCGATGTCGTGCGCCAGACCGGCGCCGACCACGTGATCCTCGCCTTCTCAACCGAGTCCGACCGCCGGCTGCTGCCCGTGGTGCGCACATGCCTGGCTGCAAACCTGAGCCTCTCACTGGTTCCCCGCTTCTTCGACGCGGTCAGCGACCGGGTGGAACTGCAGCACGTCGGCGGGCTTCCTCTCTATGCCATGCGCGCGGTGAACCCGGCGGGCTGGCAGTTCGCGGTCAAGCACAGCCTCGACCGCGTCGGCGCGGCGCTGGCCCTCCTGTTGCTCGCCCCCGCCATGCTCGCCGTCGCCGCGGCCGTGCGCGTCACCTCACCCGGGCCGATCCTGTTCCGCCAGCGCCGCGTCGGTCGCGATGGGTGCGTCTTCGAGCTGCTGAAGTTTCGCACGATGCGGGTGGCGGACGATCACGCTCCCGGTTTCCGTCCCGGAACCGGCGCGGCCCCGGGCGGCGTGGAGGGCATCGACCGCCGGACCCCGATCGGCCGGTGGCTGCGCCGCACATCGGTGGACGAGCTCCCACAGCTGATCAACGTGCTGCGCGGAGAGATGAGCCTCATCGGGCCACGGCCGGAGCGTCCCGAGTTCGTCGAGCTGTTCCACCGCGACATCGAGCGCTACGGTGAGCGCCACCGGGTCAGGGCCGGCATCACCGGATGGGCCCAGGTGCACGGATTCCGCGGCCAGACCTCCATCGCCGATCGCGCCGAGTGGGACAACTTCTACATCGAGAACTGGTCGCTGGTGCTCGACTTCAAGATCGCCCTGCTCAGCCTATGGACGCCGTTTCGCCGGATCCCCGAGCCATGAGCCCGCCCATTTCCCCGAGGACCCTTGGACGAGACTGAGGCAGCCGGGTCCTCCGGTGGCACCGACCGGGGCGAGAGCCGGACGGCCGGCCTGCCCGACCAACCGCACCTCGCCGGCCTGACATACGACGTCACCCGGCTGCCCGGCGGGGCGGAGAGGATCGCCCTGAGCGGGGAGCTCGACGATTTCACGGCGGGTCTGGAGCTGCGCGAGCTCTTCGAGCAGTGCGCGGCTCGCGGGGACGACGTGGTCCTCGATCTCTCGAAGGTCGACTTCGTCGATTCCATGGGTCTCTCGGCGCTCATCACTGCGCACCGGCGGCTGTGCTCGGTGGGGCGGACGCTGGTGCTGCTGGCTCCGTCCGCCGCGGTTGCGCAGATTCTCCAGCTGACGGGCCTCGACCACCACATCCCTGTGGCTGCACGCGTGGACGATGTCGGCAAGCTGCTCGAGCGGCGAGAGGCATGAGGCGGGCGCGCTGGGCCGGCGACACCGCCCGCGGGCACGAGCCTTGAGCAGGGATCGCACGGCGGAAGACGTCCGTGCGGACGATCGGGTCCAGCTACCGCCCCCCGAAGAGGAGCGGCCCGCCTCGACGCCGCGGTCGGTCGCGCGCAACGCCGCCGTCGCCTACGGCGGCGAGATCGTCGCGAAGGCGTCCTCGGTCGCGTTCTTTGCGGTCATGGCCAGGGAGCTGGGGGAAGGGCGGTTCGGTCACTTCATCTTCGCTCTCTCGCTCACGAGCGTGCTCGTCCTGGCGGCGGGTCTGGGCACCGACTCGCTCCTCGAGCGCGAGGTGGCCCGCGACCGGTCACGCGCGCGGGACTACGTCCGGGGGGTGACCGGGCTCAAGGCCGTCAGCGCCGCAGGGCTGCTCGTTCTCGCTGGCGTCATGGTCAACCTCGCCGACTATCCGCAGGAGGCCCGGCTCGCCGTCTACCTCGTCGGCGGCGGGGTGCTGATCGAACATCTCAGCAAGACGCGGTACGCCGCGTTCATGGCCTACGAGCAGATGCGCCACATGTCCCTTTCGATCATCGTGCAGCGAACGTCGACGGCGATCATCGGCGTCGTGCTGCTCCTGGCCGGCTTCGGGCTGGTCGCGGTGTCGATCGTGTTCCTGGGCGGAGCGCTCCTCGCCCTGGCGGTCGCCGAGCTGTCGTTTCGCCGCCTCGTGCGGTCCGCCCCGTCCAGCGCCGTCCGTCCCCTCGGGTGGCGGACCCTCATCCGGGCGGGATTGCCCATCGGCGTGTCCGGCCTCCTGTTCACGCTCCTCCTGAAGCTCGACGCCGTGCTCGTGGGCTTTCTCGCCGGCGGCACCGACAACGCCGAGGTCGGCTACTTCGGTGCCGCCTACCGTGTGGTCGAGGCGACGATGTTCCTCTCGTGGTACTTCGGCGGTGCGGTCATGCCCTGGATCGCCCGCGCGGGGGCTGGCACCGCCGGGGACCTCGCCCGCGGGTACGAGATCGCGCTCAAGGCGGTGACGGCCATGCTCGTCCCTCTTGCCGTCACCTTCGCTGTGCTGGCCGGTCCCATCGTAGGGCTCCTCTACGGGGACGGGTACGAGGAAGCGGTGCTTCCGCTGCGACTTTTGAGTGCCATGACGCTGCTTTACGGGGTCAACTACCTGGCGAGCACCTTCTTCATCGGCCGGGACCGACCGGGCGCGTTCGGGCGCCTCCTGGTCGTCGTGGTCCTACAGAACATCCTGTTCAACGCCGCGCTCATTCCCCAGTACGGTGCAGCGGGTGCCGCCTTCAACGCGGCCCTGTCGGGCGTCCTGCTCGCCCTGCTGGGCTTCCGCCAGGCCTCCCGGGTCGTCGGTTCGGTGCGGACCTCTCGGCCGTTCGTCAGCCCGGTGCTCGCCGCCGCGGCGATGGCGCTCGCCATGCTGCTCGCTGCGTCGCTGCCGGTGCTCAGCCTCCTGGTGGGCGCGGTCGTCTACCCGGCGGCGTTCGCGGCGGCAGAACGTCTCCTCTTTCCCCGCGATCTCGACCTCTGGCGCCGGCTCCTCGCCGTCCGCACCCGGTCGGCGCGCGCACACGCGTCCTGACGGGGGGTGTTCACGCGCATGGCCAGCGGACGATCAGCCCCCGCGCCGGAGCTCGAGAAAGCGTTTAACCCGGTGCTCCAGGGGCGAGCGCGGCCGGTCGCCGAACACGAGCGGGTACAGCAGCTTGACCACTGCCGGGAGCTCGGACCGGCGGCGATGCTCGCGAAGGCGCCCGAAGAGGTCAGGGTGTCGCTCCTTGAGCCTGCGGTACTGCTCCCGTCGCCGGGCCTCGCCCGCGGCCGTCAGGCGGTCGGCGTGCAGACGCCGGCGATAGACGACCTTCTCTCGGCCGACGTGGACGCCGACCGCACCCCGCTCGGCCAGGCTCATCCAGAGATGCCAGTCCTCGAAGAAGTCGTCGCGCCCGCCCGCGCCTGCCACGACGGGCTCCCAGGCGTTCACCGCCTCAAGCATGGTCCGGCGGTACAGCGCCGTCGCCGTCAGCTCGTTGCGAAACGCGATCCGATAGGGGTCGATCGTGAGGGGGACTTGCCGCCGGAAGCTCGAAGTGCCGAAGACCTCGTAGTCGCCGAAGCAGGCCATCGCCTCCGGATGCGCGTCCAGCCGATCGGCCAGGGTGGCGAGCACGCCGGGCATCACGAGGTCGTCGGCGTCGAGTGGGAAGACGTACGGCGCCTCGGTGTTGTGCAGGCCCGTCGTGCGCGCCGCCGAGAGGCCCCCGTTGACCTCATGGTGGACCACGTGGATCGTGTCGGACGCCAGGCCCGCGAGCACCTCGACCGTCGTCGCGTCCGAGGAGCCGTCGTCCACGATCACCATCTCCACCGGCTCTCGCTCCTGGATCGAGCCGACCGCCTGTGGGACCAGGGCGCCGTCGTTGAAGCACGGGATGATCACCGCCACTCGGGCGCGCACCCCGCCAGTATCCCATCGCGTGCGCTGACGAACCCGCGGCTGCAAGGTGCCGGCAGAGCGGCCGTCCGCATCGCCCCTCCCCGAACGGACGCGCCGGTGTCGCACCGGCCGGCGTGACAGGCGTCGCTGCGCGAACTGGTGCGCTGCTGACCGGGCGCGGGCAGCGCGCGGGCCCGGCGGCGGCAGCGGTCGTCGGACTTTGCCTGATCGCCGTCGGACTCGTGCGAGCCTTCGAGGCGGCCGCTCCGGGTCTGGCCCTCACGCTGGTCGCCGGCCTCGGCGCCGTGGGGCTCCTGGCGCTCGCGATCGCCCGCTACGACGCCGCGGTTGGGGTTGGGCTCCTGCTCATGGGGGTCGTCGAGATCGAGCCCGCGCCCCCGGACGCGGTATTCGCGGTGATCATCGCGCTGGCCATGGTGACGGGCCGGTTTCGCCCATCCCGCGCACCACTCGCGATCGTGGTCCTCGTCGGCGCCTTCCTGGCGGTGAACGTCGCCTCGATGCTCGCGTCGATCGGGCTCATCGCGGCCCTGCGATTCGGCCTGATCACCATCTTTCTGGCCGTCCTCGCCCTCTGGCTGGTGGGATGGCTCGACTCCCCCGGGCGCGCCCGCATCATCGTGGTGACGTGGCTGGCCGTCGGCGTGGCGTCCGCTGCGCTCGGGATCGCCGTCGTCTACCTGCCACTCCCGGGGGCAGAAATCCTGATGGATGGAACCCGGACGCGCGCGAACGTGTTCTTCGAGGACGCCAACGTCTACGGCCCGTTCCTGGTCCCGATCGCGGCCATCCTGCTCGAGGAGCGCCTCCGGCCGCGGTTGCTCCGGCTACGAGCATCCGTGAGCGGCCTGCTGTTCCTGGTTCTCGCGTTCGGCACAGTGGTGTCCTTCTCCCGCGCCGGCTGGGTCAACTTCGTCGTCGCGACGTTCGTCATGCTCGGCGTGGTGGCGCTACGACGGCGCGGCGGCCGGCGAGCGCTGCGGATGCTCGTCCTGCTGGTGATCGCCGCCATCGCCGCCGCCGCGCTGATGGGAGCCACCGGCTCGCTCGGGTTCCTCGGGGAGCGCGCACAACTGCAGTCCTACGACACCGAGCGGTTCGGAGCCCAGCGCGCCGGTTTCGACCTGGCGATGGGCTACCCGGTCGGCGTCGGCCCAGGCCAGTTCCGGTTCCACCATCCGGTCGAGACGCACTCGACCTACGTCCGGGTTCTCGCCGAGCAGGGGGTTCTCGGGCTGATGACATGGCTCGCGCTGGTGGGCGTCACGCTCGGGCTAGCGGTGTCCAACGCGTTCGCGGGGCGCGACACCTTCGGGATCGGATCCGCTGCCCTGCTCGGCGCCTGGTGCGGTCTGCTCGTGAACAGCGCGGTGGTCGACACGCTGCACTGGCGCCACCTCTGGGTGGTGGCGGCGCTCATCTGGGCCGGGAGCCTCAGTGCCCGACCGGATCGTCGGGCGGCTGCACGGACTCGCCGCGTCCTGCCGGCCCGTACGGTGAGCTGATGGGTGCGTCGGGGTCCACCACGGCCAATCCGAGCGGGCGGGCGGCGATCTGGGCGAGGCGCTCGCGAAGGTCCACCACTTCGGACGCCGATACCCGCGCCAGCCGAGCGACGATGAGCACCTGATCGCACTCCGAGGCGAGTACCGCGCCGTCCGGAAGGTCGCCGAGGGCCGGCGGCCCGTCGCATATCACAA
>DASZCY010000330.1:0-1894 GCA_035942615.1 Solirubrobacteraceae bacterium
GCCCTATCTGGACGGCGACGACACACGACGTCGCGGCGCGGGAGTCTCGTCCGATCAGGTGCCCGTGCTCGACCGGCATTGGGACGCCGGCGGCAAGCTCAACCCGGATCCACCAATCGGGGCGGCTGGGTGGTGTGGGACGGCCGCGCGCGGCGTGTTGGCCGCGCGGGGAGCGGTCTGAGGTGTGCGTGGCGGTCGGGTGGGCTGTGGGCGGGATGCCCGCGGGGTCGGTTGGCGCCCATCGCGGGCGGCGGGATCGTGCCCGGCGGGGCGAAGGGTGTGCTCGTCGTGGGTGAACGCGCTGGCGCGGTCAGGCGGCGGCAGTCAGCGCGCGGATCGTGTTGAGGGCGCGGATGTAGTCGCCGTGCCAGGGCCAGCGGGCGGGAAGGTGCAGTGTCCAGCCACGGGCGTGGCGGGTCAGGCGGCCGGGGATCTCAAGCAGGCGGCGGCGCAGCGTGCGGGCGGCGCGCACGGTGGTGTCGGGCAGGCCGAGCAGCTGCGTCCAGCGCAGCAGGTTGTGCGCCAGGACGCCCAGCACCGTCCACGCTGCGTTGGCGTTGAACTGGCCCGAGGGGAAGTGCCGCAGCGCCTGGTCTTTGAGATCGGCGATGACCTGCTCGACGACGGCGTGATCGCGGTGCTCGGCCTCCACCAGGGCGATGTCCTCGGTGCGGTTGGTGATCAGGCAGAAGTGCCGCCAGTCGGGCCACAGCTCGGCCTGGGCGCCGAGCAGGCGAGTGCGCCGCACGATCAGCCGCCGCCCGCCATGGACGGTCTCGGCGATCTGCGCCTCGCCCTCGTCGGGGTAGTCGATGGTCTGCCAGGCGTCCTCGTCGATCGCTTCGACCGCCGCGCGCACGGGCTTGATCATCCGCACCCCGATCGAGTACTGCCAGCCAGCCCGCTCGAGGCGCTCGAAGACCTTCGTGTTCCAAAACCCCGAGTCGGCCCGCAGCAGCTTGACCCCGGTCGCGCCGGCGCGCGTGACGCGCGCGATCAGCTCGTCGGTGAAGCGCAGCATCCCCTTCTGGGTGTTGGCCGATCCCTTGCGCAGGCGGACGTGCAGCGTCTCGCGCGTGTCCGCGCGCGTGGCCAGGATGGGGTGGTAGCCCAGCAGGTAGGTGTAGCCGTAGGCCGCGCCCTGCTTGAGTCGCCCGCAGACCTCGCCCACGAAGCTGTCGACGTCGATCACCAGCCGCCCGTCACCGGGCCCCGCGCCGGCCTTCCACGCCCGCTCCAGCGCCCGGCCCAGCAGCTTGTCGAGCTGGCGCACGTGCCCGAACGTGAACGCGCGCAGGAACGTCCCCAGCGTCGACGGAGCCGGGATC
Organism: Solirubrobacteraceae bacterium; assembly: GCA_035942615.1. GTDB lineage: Bacteria > Actinomycetota > Thermoleophilia > Solirubrobacterales > Solirubrobacteraceae > Siliceabacter. The sequence goes on from DASZCY010000330.1 coordinate 1,329, forward strand.
CAGCCGCCCAGCAACCGGCCGGTGCGCCCCGCGCGCAGCACACCGGTGTCGTCGATGCTGTCGGCGCCGAGCACCATCGCGAACAGCAGCGCCATCACCTTGCGCCCCGCATTGGCCGCCCCAGGCCGATCGCGCCGCAGCCCCACCAACTCGCCCGCCAGCGCCTCGATCCCCAGCCGCCGGGCGAGCGTCGCGACCACCATCGCCCCGGCGCCCGCGACCGCTCGCTCATCGTCGAAACAGACCTGCAACGCGTCCAGTCCGACCGGCTCGTCATCCTGCACCATGAAGGTGACCTCCTGACGCAGGACGCGATCGCCCTAATCGATCGCTTTCCCCTGCTCAGGAGGTCATTCTTCTTCCTCAACCGGACGGAACCGACCTACCGGATCGGTGGATCAGGGCTAAAGCTAGCCTGCCGGGCGAAGTCGCGACCGACACGTTGTCGCTGACGCGGATGACCGCGGCCCAACTGCAGGAGTCCTCGCTGTATGCGCCCTGCGTCAGCTGCCATCGCTCGCTCTGGCGCATCGCGCGCCAAGGCTGTGAATACGACTGTGCCGCTC
>DASZCY010000331.1:0-3432 GCA_035942615.1 Solirubrobacteraceae bacterium
CGATGCGCTCATGGCCGGCAAAGCGCCGGCGTGCCGCCTCGAGCATCAGCTCCGAGAAGTCGAGGCCCACGCCACGCAGCTGGGGACGGTCGACCTGGAGAAAGGCGAGCAGGCGCCCGTCGCCCGTTCCGAGATCGAGGACGCGCCGAACGTCGCGAGGCACCTGCTCGGACAGGACGCCCTCCCCCTCTGCGCGGTGGGGAACGTCGTCGGCCAGGGCCAGGTAGCGGTTGGCGTGCTCAGCCGTTGTCCATTCCTCACCCGCCACACCGCCATGGTTTCACGGACAGGGACCAGCGTCGCGGCGCTCGAGCGACCTTGGCAAGAAAAGGGGTTGGGGCATCCACCCCGACCAGGCCGGGCGTGTAGGAATCCACCCGTCCGTTCTCAAGTCCGCCGCTGTGGTGGCAGGGGAGGTCCACTGCTGCATGCAGGCGACGTTGTTCACGTGCGGCTTCGCCGGCACCATCGGCCTCACCCGTGCGAGAGGGCCGAGAAGGCGGAAGCCCCACGCAGCGGCGGGCTCACCGCTGCCCAGCCGGTTGCGCCGCCCCGGCTGGCGCCGGCTGCCTGCCCCGCCCCGCCTCGGGCGGCGCGCCGACGAGCTGTCCGCCGGGGCACTCGGCGCAGCGCACGTCGCGAGCGGGGTTGCGGATGCGCAGCAGGCCGATCCCACCGCCGGCGGCGACGAGGGCGGCGGCGAAGAGCATCCCCTGTCGGAAGCCGTCGCCGTCGAGCGTGCCGCCGACCACCGCGCCGATCGACGCGGTCGCCAGCAGCCCCGCCACGCGGGCCACCGCATTGTTGACGCCCGAGGCGATCCCCGCGTTGTGCTCGTCGGCGTCGGCGAGGATCGCCGCGGTGAGCGGCGCGACGGTGATCGCCAGGCCGAGCGAGAAGAGCAGCAGACCCGGCAGCACCTGTGCGAGGAAGGCGGGGTCGCCGTCTGCCTGGACGGCCAGCAGCGCGACGCCGGCGGCGCCGACCAGCGGCCCGACCCCCATGAAAAGCCGGGGTCCGAGGCGGTCGGCCAGCGCGCCGAAGCGGCGCGACAGCAGGAACATCACCACCACGGGGGGCAGTGTCGACAGCCCCGCCTCGAAGGCGGTGTAGCCGCCGCTCTGCTGCAAGAAGATCACGAGCATGAAAAAGACGATGCTCAGGCCGCCGTACATCGCCAGGGTCTCGACGTTGCCCCACGCGAAGTTGCCGCGGGCGAAGAGGCCGAGGGACAGCATGGGGTCGCGGGCGCGCGCCTCGTAGGCCAGAAAGCCGGCGAAGACCCCCAGGCCGGCGACGATCGGCGCCCACACGGTGGGGTCAGCCCAGCCCGCGTCGGGCTGGCGGATGAGCCCGAACACCGGGCCGGCGAGCCCGACGGCGCACAGCAGCGCGCCGACGGCGTCGGGGTGGCGGCCCTCGGGCATGCCGTGCGAGGCGGGCATCGCCTGGAGGGCGACGGCGATGGTGACCACCACGAACGGCACGTTGATGGCGAAGATCCAGCGCCAGTCCAGCGCATCGACGAGCCAGCCGCCCAGCAGCGGGCCGACGATCGCCGCGATGCCGCCGTAGGCAGTCCAGGTGCCGATCGCCCGGCCGCGTTCGTCGGCGGCGAAGACGGCGACGATGACCGCCAGCGACGCAGGGGTGAGCAGCGCGCCGAACACGCCCTGGACTGCGCGCGCGCCGACGAGGAACTCGATCGACGGCGCAGCCGCGCACAGCAGCGATGCGGCGCCGAAGCCGCCGACGCCGATGACGAAGATGCGCTTCTCGCCGAACAGGTCGGCCAGCGAACCGCCGACGAGGATGAGCGAGCCGAGCATCAGCAGGTAGGCGTTCACGATCCACTGCTGGCCCTGCAGGCCGCCCCCGAGGTCGTCGCGGATCGCCGGCAGCGCGACGTTGACCACCGTCCCGTCCAGGAGGGCGATGAAGGACCCCATGACGGCCGCGACGAGGGTCAGCTGCTTCTCGCGGACCGAGAGGCTCACGGCCACGGGCCGCCAGCCGGGCGGGCGGCGCGCGTCATCGCCAGCCCAGGACCCGGCCTGAACCGTGCGCGCCGATCGTCCGCTCGTCCCTGTCGCTGTTGTCGACGATCGCCACCCTTCCGTGCGCTCTCAGCGAACGCAAGAACACGCTTGGTCTTGACCATGCACAGCAGGAGCAGGACGACGCAGCGGAGAGGCGGCCGGGGTCAGCGATGATCACCCCCGCGGCGCCTCTTCCTGGGCTGAGAGCTCGCGCTGGTGCTGACCCGAGGCAGGCTCCGCAGCGCTGGGCGCAAGCACCAGCTCGCCGTCCACGGCGTCGACGCGGAGGCTGTCCCCGCTGCGCAGATCGCCGGCCAGGGTGGCGCGAGCGAGGCGGTCGACGAGCTGCTTCTGGATGACTCGCTTGAGCGGGCGCGCGCCGTAGGCCGGGTCGTAGCCCAGGTCGCCGAGGTGACGGCGGGCGGCGTCGGTGAGCGTGACCTCGATGGCCCGCTCGCGCAGGCGGGCGATGACGCGCGCCGTCTGCAGCGCGACGATCTCGCCGATCTGCGCGCGGTCCAGGGGCGCGAACTCCACGATGTCGTCCAGGCGGTTGACGAACTCGGGCCTGAAGTGCAGCTCGACGCCCGCCCGGCCCCCCGGGATGTTGGAGGTCATGATCACCACGACGTTGCGGAAGTCCACGGTGCGCCCCTGGCCGTCGGTCAGCCGGCCGTCGTCCATGAGCTGGAGCAGGGTGTTGAACACGTCGGGGTGAGCCTTCTCGATCTCGTCGAGCAGGACGACCGAGTAGGGCCGGCGGCGCACGGCCTCGGTGAGCTGGCCGCCCTCCTCGTAGCCGACGTAGCCGGGCGGCGCGCCGACCAGGCGCGAGACGGAGTGCTTCTCCATGTACTCCGACATGTCGATGCGCACGATCGCGTCCTCGGTGTCGAACATGAACTCGGCGAGGGCGCGGGCGAGCTCGGTCTTGCCGACGCCGGTGGGCCCGATGAACAGGAAGGTGCCGATCGGCCGATTCGGGTCCTGGAGACCCGCGCGCGAGCGCCGCCGGGCGTTCGAGACGGCGTCGACGGCCTCCTCTTGGCCGACGACCCGGTCGTGTAGCCGCGCCTCCATGTGCACGAGCTTCTCGATCTCGCCCTCCATCAGCTTCGACACCGGGATACCGGTCCACTTGGCGACGACCTCGGCCACGTCCTCCTCGTCGACCTCCTCCTTGAAGAACCGGCGGTCGCCGGTGGCCTGCTCCTCCGCGGTCGCGAGCGCCGCCTCCAGCTCCGGGATGGCGCCGTAGCGCAGCTTTGCCGCGGTCTCCAGGTCGGCGTCGCGCTCGGCGCGCTCGGCCTCGCGATGTGACTGCTCGAGGCGCTCCTTGACGTCGCGGACGGCGGTGATCGCCTCCTTCTCCGAGGTCCACTGGGCCTTCATG
>DASZCY010000332.1:0-19259 GCA_035942615.1 Solirubrobacteraceae bacterium
GCGCTGCTCTTCGCGCGCGCCGAGCGGCGCGACTTTCACCTGCCCGCGCGCGACGGCACCCTCCTGGCCGCCGCGGGCGTGTGGGTGTGCCTGCTGATCTTCTACCGCCAGCTCGACCAGCCCGAGCCCACCGCCGGCGCACAGGCCGCGGCCACCGTCGGGGTCTACTGGGGCATCTTCCTGGCCTTCCTGGCCGCGCTGGTGCTCACCGCCGCGGGGGTGCGCCTGCGCGCGGCGACCGCGGGCCGACAGGAGCCGCCCGCCACCCGGCGGCGCCCCGGCAGTCCGGCCGGAGGTGTGCCCGACCCCCCCACCGCGCGCACCGAGGTCGTCCCCTCCCGGCGCATGCCCACCGGCGATCAGCTCTCCTTCGACGACGACGCTCCCGAGGAGTCCGAGCCGCTGCGCCCCGGCGAGGTCCCCACCGCGCGCAACCGGCGGTGACCGGCGAGCCGGGCGCCACCGCCTGCCACACTGGCCGCATGCGTCGCGCACCGTGGTCCGTGCCCGTCCTCCTCGCCATGCTCGCCGCGGCCCCCGCCGCGCAGGCGGTCACCGGCGGGCGGCCGGCCACGCAGAGCTTTCCGGCCATGACCGCACTGCAGCTCGACGGCTCCTTTCGCTGCGGCGCCACGCTGATCCACCCCGAGGTGGTCCTCACCGCCGCGCACTGCGTGCGGGAGGGCGACGACCCGCTGGAGCCCCAGCGCCTCAGCTTCCTGATCGGCCGGCGCTTCCTCGACGACGGCAGCGCGGGCGAGGTACGCCGCGGCGCGCAGGTGACGGTGCATGAGTCCTACGGGAAGCCGGCCCCCAACAGCAATGATGTCGCGCTGGTGCGCCTGACCCAGCCCTCCGGCCAGGAGCCCATGGCGATCGTGCCGCCCGACCAGCGGGCACGCTGGTCCCCGGGCACCGTGGCCAAGGTCATCGGCTGGGGCGCGCGGCTACCTGTCGGCCTGCTGGCCACCAACCAGCTCCAGGAGGCCCATGTCCCCGTGGTCTCCGACCCCGGCTGCACGAGCGCCTACGGCTCGGACTTCGACCCGCAGAGCATGGTCTGCGCCGGGCGCACCGGACAGGACGCCTGCCAGGGTGACTCCGGCGGGCCGCTCATGACGATGGACCCCGGCACGGGCCGCCCGCGCCAGATCGGCGTGGTCTCCTTCGGGTTCGGGTGCGGCTTCCCGGGCGCGCCGGGCGTCTACTCCCGCGTGGCCGACACCTCGCTGTACGGCTGGATCGCCGCGCGCGTGCCGCTCGCCGTCGCGCAGGCGGGCGGCAAAGGAGCCGACGCTCCCGCCGCCGGCGACGTGCTCGGCCCCGCCAAGCTCGCGATCGCCCGGGCGCGCATCGATCGCTCCGACCGCGAGCTGGAGGTGCTGGCGCCCATCACCGGGCGCGCCTCGGGACCGGTGACCGTCACGCTGCGCGCGGCCGGACGGACGCACCGGTTCACCGCGCCGGTGGACAGCGCCAGGCGGCGCATCCGCTTCACCGAGCGCATCCCCGCCGAGCAGGCGCGCAAGGGCACCGGGATCCTCACCATCAGCTACCGGGGCGATGCCGACACCCGCCCCCAGAAGCTGCGCCTGCGCGCCGCCTCGGGCCGCGCGCGGCTCGACCTCGAACGGCCCACCCTGAGCTCCGACGGCCGGCTGCGGGCCAAGGGCACGATTACGTCCCGCGCCCGCGGGCTGGTACGCGTGGGCCTCAGCTACGTTCACCAGGGCACCCCCCACGTGGTCGAGCGCAACGCGCGCATCGAGGACGGGCGCTGGCAGCTGAACGTCCGGCTGCCCGCCGAGGACGCGGCCCGCATCGGCGCTCGGACGGGCACCGTGCAGTCCACCACCGCCTTCACCGGCTACCTGCGCGAGCGCCTGGGCGGCGAGGCGCGGGCCTTCCGGGTGCTGGGCGCGCCCTAGACCAGAGGCGCACCCCAGAGGACGGGGGGGCTCGCTAGCCGCGCCCGGGGCGGTCGGCGCCGCGCAGGCGATCCAACGTGGCGCCGGCCAGCACCACCAGTGGCGAGGGAAGGCTGGAGACGTTGGCCTCGGCGTGGACCTCGCTGCCCGCGGGCAGGTCGCGGCGCAGCGTGGCGGCCAGCTCGTCGGCGCGCTCCTCGGTCAGTGCTCCGATCAGCACCCAGTGGCCGCGGCGGCGCACGTCGATCCCCTCGGCCTCCAGGCGCGCGCTCAGTGCCTCCGCGTCGGTGCGCTCGGGCAGGTGTGCCCGCACGGCCCAGTCGTACTCGCCCTCGGCCAGTGCCTCCACGCGCTCGGCGGCCAGGTGGCGCTCCTCCTCCTCGGCGCGCGCTGCCGCGCCGCTGGGCAGCGGCTCGCCGGGCGGGCGCCACGCCCCCTCGATCGGGTGCCAGCGGGTCAGCTCCACCAGGGCGGGCAGCTCCTCGGCTACGAGCAGCTCACGCACGATCCGCTCGGCCTCTCGCATGGCCGTCAGCGACTCCGCGTACAGATGCACCACCGGGCCCTCGCTGGTGACCACCACGTCGCGTCCCAGCCGTTCGCGTGTCTCGTCGTCGATCGTCAGGGAACGCAGCCGCTCGGCCAGCGCGTACCCGTGCTGCTCGTCATCGAGGGACACCTCGACCCGCCACTCGTCGCGTCCGGCCGACATCGCCGTCCACGCCCTACCCGGCCTCCGCCTCCCGGTCACGCAGCTCCATGCGCCGGATCTTGCCGGTCAGCGTCTTGGGCAGCGAGTCCACGAACTCGATCCTGCGCGGGTAGGCGTAGGCCGAGAGACGCTCGCGCACATGGGCCTGGATCTCCCGAGCACACCCCTCGGAGGGCTCATGGCCGCGGGCGACCACGATGAAGGCCTTGACCACGTTGCCCCGCCGCTCGTCGGGGCTTGCCACCGCCGCGGCCTCGGCCACGGCGGGATGCTCGAGGCAGGCCGACTCAACCTCGAAGGGCCCGATCCGGTACCCCGCGGCGATGATGACGTCGTCGGCGCGACCCTCGTACCAGATGTAGCCGTCCTCGTCGGCGCAGGCGGCGTCCCTGGTGTGGAACCACGCGCCGCCGAAGTCCTCGCGCGAGGCCTGCTCGTTCCGCCAGTAGCCCAGCGGATAGTGGGGATTGGAACGCGCGCGCAGGCAGATCTCCCCCTTCTCGCCCTGTGCGACGGGATGCTCGTCCTCGTCGAGCAGTTGCACGTCCCACCCGGGCATGGGCTTGCCCATCGAGCCCTCCCGGACCTCCATGAACGGGAAGTTGGCCACAAGCGGGTAGGACTCGGTGAGGCCGTAGTAGTCGAGCACCGTGACGCCGTACTGCTCGCGGAACCACCTGATGGCCTCGGGGTTGAGCGGCTCGCCGGCCGAGCAGACGATGCGGAAGTCCTGCGGGTAGCGCACGCCGGCGTCGGAGACGGCCATCATGGAGCGCATGGCCGTCGGCGTGGTGAACACGTTGGTCGGCCGGTGGCGGGTCATGAAGGCCAGCTGGCGTTCGGGGTCGAACCCGCCCTTGCGCTGGATGACCACCTGCACGGCGCCCAGGCGCCAGGGGCCCAGGAGCGGGGCGATGCCCGCGGCCCACGCCCACTCGCCCATGCCGTGGAAGCGCTCGCCGTCGCGCACGTCGTGGCAGAAGGTGAACTCCTCGTGACCCAGGATGTAGCGATGGGCGTGCAGGATTCCCTTGGCCATCCCGGTGGTGCCGCTGGAGTAGAAGAGCTGGGCGGGGTCGTCCGCGGAGGTGTCGACGCGGTCGAAGTCGGTGGGCTGCGCGGAGAGGTCGATCTCGTCCAGGACGGTCACCACCTCCACCAGGGAGCGGTCGAGCCGGCCGGCGTTGGCCGCGTCGGTGACCAGCACCCGGGGCTGGGCGTCCTGCAGGCGGTGGCGGATGCCCTCGTCGCCGTAGAGGACCGACATCGACAGCAGGATCGCGCCGCACTTCCAGGTGGCGAAGAAGGCCGCCGCGGTCTCGGGCGTGGACGGCAGCAGCATGGCGACGCGATCGCCGCGCTCGACCCCATGAGCACGCAGGGTGCGCGCGAGCTGGTTTGAGCGGTCCTGCAACTCCCCCCAGCTGACCTCGCGGACCTGCTCGTCGGGGTCCTCGTGCACCATCGCGAGCTTGTCGCGCGGGTGCTTGTCACACACGTCGTGGGCGATGTTGTAGCGCTCGGGCACCTCCCAGCGGTGACGCGCACGGGCCTCCTCGTAGGTCAGTGCCGGGGTGGTGGCCATGGCGGGGCTCCTCTCCTCTGTGGGCTGCCCCGCTTCTACCCGTCCTCAGGCCCCATCCGTCTTCTCGAACACGAGCCGGTGGTGCTCGAGCAGCTCGCGTTCGAAGCACACGCGGTTGGGGCTCGTGCCCGGGGTGAAGGCGAGGCGGAAGTCGCGGCTGGTCAGCCAGCGCGGCACGAGGCTGACCTTCAGGGCGGTCTTGCGCAGGCTCGGCTGCGCGAAGCGCTCGCGCCAGCGGCGGATCGTCTCGATGTAGTCCAGGCGGCCACTCACGTTGGACACCAGCTCGAAGTGGGGCTCCGCGCAGCGGATGACCTGCTCGGCGCCCTCGGGCAGCCATGAACCGGGGAACATGCGCTGCATCAGCGCGAGGTGCCACGCGTCGGAGTCTCGCGGCGCGTCGATGTGGACCTGCTCGTAGGGGATCATGCGGGGGCCGAAGACCATCGTCTGCAGGTACAGGCGCCCGCCCTCGGGCAGCATCTCCGCGATGTTGGCCAGCAGCCGGCGGTAGATCACCTCCTGGCGTCCGGCGGCGTGGTCCTCGGGCGAGCAGAAGTGCTCGAAGGCGCCCAGGCTGGCCACCGCGTCGAAGGGCCCGAAGGTCTCGCGGGTCACCTCACGCGCGTCGTGCAGGCGGACGTCGAGCCCGTGGCGACGGCAGGCCGCCGCCTGGGCTGAGGACAGGGTGACGCCCACGCCGGTGGCACCCCGGCGGCGGATGAAGTCCAGCAGTCCTCCCCACCCGCACCCCAGGTCGAGCACGCGCCGGCCCGGCCCGATGCCGATCTGCTCGGCCACGTACTCGTGCTTGCGCCGCTGGGCCTCCTCCAGGCTCAAGTCGAAGTCGCCGTCGAACTTGGCTCCGCTGAAGTCGGCCAGCTCGCCGAGGCTCAGCCGCAGGATCCGGTCGGTCAGGGAGTAGCTGAACTCGAGGTCCCGGCGATCGGCCACCCTGGAGTTCTATCGCTGCGTGAGGTTGGCGGCCAGCGGCAGCAGGAACGCGCCCAGGGCGATCAGCCCGATGCCCAGCACGACGAGCGACCTGGAGCGCACGAGGTGGCCGGCCGTGCCGATGAGGAAGCCCGCGAGCATCATGATCACGAAGGGCACGGGGTTGGCCCCGAAGGAGGGCGTGTCCTCCAGCTGGGAGAGCGCGAGGACGGCCACGGCCATCGGGCCATCGTGGCAGGCTGGGTGAAGGGCGGGGACAGCCGCCCGGGGCATTGCCCCGAGCTTGCTCGGCGCGCCTGTCAGGATGGGCCGGGTGAGCGTTACGCCCGCCAGCGCACCCGACCTGGCCGACCGGCTGCGCTCGACCGGGTACCTCCCCGGCGAGTCGACCGCGCTGGTCTCCTACCTGGCCACCAGGCTGGGCAAGCCGGTGCTCGTCGAGGGCCCGGCCGGCGTGGGCAAGACCCAGCTGGCCAAGGCGCTGGCCGAGGTGCTGGCCCGCCGCCTGGTGCGCCTGCAGTGCTACGAGGGTCTGGACGAGGCCAAGGCGCTGTACGAATGGAACTACCGCAAGCAGCTGCTGCGTCTCCAGGCCGAACCGAACACCGCCGGGGAGGGCGGTGGCCGGGGGACGAGCTGGCGCGAGGTGCAGGACGACATCTTCGGCGAGGAGTTCCTCCTGGAGCGCCCGCTGATGGACGCCATCGCCTCGCCCGAGCCCGTCGTGTTGCTGATCGACGAGATCGACAAGACCGACCAGGAGTTCGAGGCCATGCTGCTCGAACTGCTCAGCGACTTCCAGATCACCGTGCCCGAGCTGGGGCGGGTGGAGGCGCGCACCCGGCCGGTCGTGCTGCTGACCTCCAACAACACGCGCGAGCTCACCGAGGCCCTCAAGCGGCGCTGTCTCTACCTGTGGCTGGACTACCCCGAGCCCGAGCACGAGCTGGAGATCGTCCGCCTGCACGCGCCCGAGCTGGGCGGCGACATCGCGCGCAAGCTCGTGGAGGTGGTCCAGCTCGTGCGCGAGCTGGACCTGAAGAAGCCACCCTCGATCGCCGAATCCATCGACTGGGCCCGGGCGCTGTTGCTGCTGGGCGCCCGAGACATCGACCAGGACACCTTCCGCGAGACGATGTCGGTCATCGTCAAGCACCGCACCGACCTCGACGTGGTGGCCGAGCGGGTGGGGCTCAAGCTCGCCGCCCACGGCGGCAACGGCGCCGCGCCCGGCGGGTAGGGCGCCGGTGTCCGCAGACCTCCACGAGGGGACGCCCCCGCCCGGCGAGGAGGGCATCGCTGCACGGCTGACCGACTTCGCGCGCGAGCTGCGCGTCGAGGGGGTGGCCACGGGCACCAGCGAGCTGCTCGACGCGCTGGAGGCGCTGGGCCACGTCTCCTGGACCGACTCCGAGGCCTTCCGCGAGACGCTCGCGGCCACGCTGGCCAAATCCCCCGAGGACCGCCAGATCTTCGCGCTGGTCTTCGAGCGTTTCTTCTTCCGCGCCGCCGAGGCCGCCGCGGTGCGCGAGGGCGTGCGCGAATCCGGCCCGACGGCCCCGGGCGACAGCGACGATGGCTTCCAGGAGCAGGCCGGCGAGTTCGACCTGGAGACGCTGCGCCAGGAGATCGCCCGCGCGCTGCGCGACGGCCGCGAGGGCGCCATGCGCGACCTCGCCCGCCTGGCCATCGCCGCCTTCGGACGCCAGGGCGAGGCCTCGGGGGTCGTCGGCGTCGACGTGCAGCGCATCCGCCGCCGGCTGGGGTTGCTCGTCGAGCCACAGCCCGAGCTGCCCGGGACCGATCCGCGCCACGCCGGGGTGCCCCGGGAGCAGCTGCGCCGCTTCGAGGGGCTGCTGCGCCGCGAGCTCGAGCGTGCCCAGATCGAGCGCACCGAGGCGCTGCCGCCCGCGCGACCGCTCAACGAGCTCGACCGCGCCCTGCCCTCGGGGCCGGCCCAGGACCTCGCCGCCGTGCACCGGGTGGTGGCCCAGCTCAAGCGCCGCCTGAAGACCCAGGGCCAGGAGCACCGCGGCCCGCGGCGGCGCACCCACGTGGACATCCGGCGCACCATGCGCGCCTCGCTGCAGACCGGCGGCGTGCCCATCGTGGTCAAGGAGCGCCCGGTGCGCCCGCGCCGCCCCGAGATCTACGTGCTGTGCGACGTGTCGACGTCGGTGACCAGCGCCTCGGTCTTCTTTCTGTCGGTGCTCCACGCGCTGCACGACGCCTTTCGCAAGATGCGCTCGTTCGTGTTCATCGAGCGCATCAGCGAGGTGACCGCGGTCTTCGAGCGCGAGCGCGACTTCCGCGCCGTGAGCGAGGCCATCGCCCGAGACGCGGGCGTCGCCGACGTGTCGGGCTACACCGACTACGGGCGGGTGTGGAAGGAGTTCCGCGAGCAGGTGGACGACGATCTGCATCCCCGCGCGACGGTGATCGTGCTGGGCGACGCCCGCACGAACGGACGCGACCCGCGCGCCGACCTGTTCGCGATCATCGCTCGCGAGGCCGGGCGGACCTTGTGGCTGAACCCCGAGCCGCGCCTGTACTGGAACTACGGCGACTCGGTCATCTCCGCCTACGAGCAGCACTGCGAGGCCTTCGAGTGCTGGACCACCGGCCAGCTGGAGGATTTCGTCAAGGCACTGACCAGTCCCCGGCGTGGAGGCGGCTGAGCCCGCACGGCGGAGAGCCGTCACGCTGGAAGGGGTGGACCGGGCCTACGCGCACCGGCGTGGAGGGCCCGTCAAGGCCCTCGACGGCCTCTCGTTGCAGGTCAGCGACGGCGAAGTGGTCGGCGTCGTGGGGCCTTCTGGCTGTGGCAAGACGACCCTGCTGGAGCTGGTGTGCGGCCTGCAGGCCCCCGACGCGGGGCGGGTGGAGGCCCGGCCCGCCGTGCTCATGCCCCAGCGCGACGGGCTGCTGCCCTGGCTGGGAGCCCTCGACAACGCGGCCCTGGCCCGCCGGGTGACCGGAGTGGCGCGGGAGGAGGCCCGCGCGGCCGCGCGCCCACTCTTTGCCGCCTTCGGCCTCGCGAACTTCGAGAACGCCCGCCCGGGCGCGCTCAGCGCGGGGATGCGCCAGCGGGTGGCCTTCCTGCGGACGCTGCTGGCCGGCAAGCCGGTGCTGTGCCTCGACGAGCCCTTCGGTGCGCTGGATGCCCTGACCCGCGCGGAGATGCAGGCCTGGCTGGCCGACGCCCTGGCTCGGGAGGCGCGCACCGTGCTGCTGGTCACCCACGACGTCGAGGAGGCCCTGGTGCTGGCCGACCGTGTGGCGATCCTCTCCCCGCGGCCGGGCCGGGTGGTGGCCGAGCTCGACGTCGACGCGCCCCGGCGGCGCAGGCGCACCGATCCCGCGCTGGGAGCGCTGCGTGAGCGGGCCCTGGCGGCGCTGGGGGAGGTGATGCGCGCGTGAGCGGGTCGCGCCGGGCGCTCCCTCCGCTCGCGCTCGCCCTCGCCTGCCTGGCCGCCTGGGAGCTCTATGCGCGCAGCGGCGGCGTCGACGCGCTCGTCCTCCCCGCCCCCACCGCCATCGCCGGCGCGCTGTGGAGCGACCGCGCGCTGCTGTGGGCCAACTTCGTGGTCACGGCCGTCGAGGTGGCCGGTGGCCTGGCGGTCGCCCTCCCGCTCGGCGGCGCGCTGGCGGTGGCCCTGCACCTCAACGGGGTGCTGCGCGAAGCGCTGTATCCGCTGCTGGTGGCCAGCCAGGCCATCCCCATCGTCATCGTGGCGCCCCTGCTGGTGGTGTGGTTCGGCTTCGGCATGGCGCCCAAGCTGGCCATCATCGCGCTGGTGTGCTTCTTCCCGGTGGTGGTGACCACGCTCGACGGCCTGCGCGCCGTCGACCGCGACCTGCTCAAGCTCATGCGCACCCTGGACGCCCCGCGCGGCGCGGTGCTGCGCTTCGTGGAGCTGCCCGCCGCCCTGCCCGCGGCCCTCAGCGGCGCGCGAATCGCCGTGGCGGTGGCGGTGATCGGCGCCGTGTTCGCCGAGGACGCGGGCGCCAGCAAGGGGCTGGGCTTCCTGATGGGGCAAGCTGTACCCCGCCTCGAGACGCCACGGGCGTGGGCGGCGGTGGTGGTGCTCGCTGCCTTTGCCGTCGCCCTGTTCACCATCCTGGGCGCCCTGGAACGCCGCCTGAGCCCCGAATCCTGACCTTCCCACGCGTGACCCGCTCCCTTCCCCCCCGAGTCCCTCGCGGCCCTGGGCCCCGCCGGCCACGACGATCGGCCGGCGCGGCCCTCCTGGCCGTCCTCGCGCTCACCGCCTGCGGCGAGCGCGGCGAGCCGCTCGAGCCCGGGTCGCTGAGCGAGCGTGATCCGACGCCCTTCGCGCTGGCGCTCAACCGCCCGGCCGACGCCACCCACGCCGGGCTCTTCACCGCCCGCGAGCGGGGCGACTTCGCGGAGGCCGGCCTCGCCGTCGACCTGCGCACCCCGCCCGACCTCGCGGCCCCCCTGCGGGCGCTGGAGGCCGGCGAGGTCGACATGGCGCTCATCCCCCAGCCCGAGTTGCTGCTGGCGCGTGACCGCGGCGCGGACCTCGTGGCCGTCGGCGCGCTGGTCCAGGAGCCGCTGACCTCGCTCATCTCCACCGGAAGCGACGCGGTGGGAGACCTGCGCGCCCTCGCCGGGAAGCGGGTGGCCACGGGCGGCCGGCCCTTCCAGCAGGCGCTGCTGCGCGGGGCGCTGGCGGAGGCGGGGGTGCCGCCCGGCCAGGTGGCCCTCGCCGACGTGGGCTTCAGCGTCCTGCCCGCCACGGTCTCCGACCGCGTGGCTGGTGCCTTCGGCGCCTTCTGGAGCACCGACGGCGTGGCACTGCGCCGCCGCGGGCGCGATCCGGTGGTGCTGCGCGTGGACGAGGACCTGGACGTGCCCACCTACTCCGAGCTGGTCTTCGTCGTGCGGGCCCAGGACGCACGGGCGCGCGGGCCCGTCCTGCGCCGCTTGCTGCAGGCTGCCGCCCGCGGACACCGCGCCCTGCGCGAGGACCCCCGTCTGGGTGTGGAGGCTCTGCGGGCGGCCCGGCCGCGGCTCGATCCACGCGTCCTGACCTTCACGGTCAACGAGACCCTGCCCCTCTTCTCCCCCGACGACGAGGGGCTGCCCTTCGGCCACCAGGACACCCGCCGATGGCAGCGCTTCGCGTCCTGGATGCTCGACAACCGCCTGCTCAGGCGACCGCCCGAGGCCCGGGAGGCGCTGACCAACGAGTTTCTCCCAGGCCTGGGCCTGGCGCCCAGCGAGGGCCCGGGCGCCTGACGGCGGCCGGGCTGCGGGCGCGTTCGGGCACCGGCGGGGTGGCGGCGACCATGGCGTGGGCGCCCGCCAGCCCCGCCCAGCGTCCGTAGGGGGCGAAGGCCTCACGCACCTCGTCCTCGGCCACTCGCGCAGCCGGATCCCCCCCGCTGCGCGCGCGGCCCAGCAGCTTTCGCAGGTTCAGGTCCCCGGCGGGGACAACGTCGTAGCGGCCCTGGCCGTGGAGGGCCAGGCAGTCGACCGTCCACGTGCCCACGCCCCGGATCGCGCGCAGACGGGCCCACGCGCCTTCGTGGTCTGGTCCGTCGAGGTCGATCCGCCCGCGCGCCACCTCGCGGGCCACGCGCACCAGCGTGAGCGCCCGGCGGGACCCGAGGCCCCAGCGCTCGAGCCGCGCCGGGGCACAGCCGGCCAGCGCCGGCGCGCAGGGCGCCGCCCGCAGGGCGCTCACCGCGCACCGCGGCCCCAGCGCGGCGACGATGCGCCGCTCGATGGCCGCGGCACGCACGAGCTCGATGAGCTGCTCGCACACCGCCCAGGCCAGCGCCTCGAAGGGCGGGCGGCGCGTCACCCGCAGCCACGGGCGCCGGCGCACAGCGGGCCCGATCCACGGGTCCCATCGGAACGCGTCGTGGAAGGCACGCAGATTGTCGTCGAGGCCCAGCGCCCAGCGCACCCAGTCCAGCGCATGGTCGGCCACCGCCCGCTCGTGCGCCCACGCGCCCAGCACCACCCGCTCGCGCGCGGGCTGGGCGGCGCGCACCACGGCCGTGGCACCGTCGAGCACCACGAGGCGCTCGAGCACGCCGCCGCGCCGGCGCCACACCCCGTCGAGCGTCCCGCCGGGCAGCCGGAAGGCCCAGGCGGGGCGGACCTCGCCACGGACGTGGGCGGGCAGCGCGGCAAGGTCGGCGAGGGAGGCGGGGGCGGACGGCACGCTGCGCGGCAACCTACCGGCCGGCGCGGCGCGCGCAGGCGGCTAGGAGCCTGTGTCGCCCTCGCGACCTGGGGGCCCGCCTCCCACGGCTCGCGTCGCTCGCCCCATGTGGCCGCCTCCGGGCCCCCCTAGCGCCGCTCGCCCAGCACGTGCACGTCGATGAGGAACGACCGCGTGGCCAGCACCGGACCGATCCCCCGTCCGCGCCGGCGCGCGGCGCGGCGGGCGCGACGCGCGTGGCGACCGCGGAAGGCCACCACGGTGGCCAGACCGGCCACAAAGCTGGTCGCCGCGACGGCCGCGGCCTGCACGGTCGGCTGGGCCAGCGCCGGGCCGCGGGCCTCGTCGGTGGGACCGGCCAGCTCGCCCTCGACCTCCTCGGCGGCCGCGACGGGCAGGCGATCACCGTGGGCGCTCATGCGCCGGCCAGCTTACCTACAGCCCCCGCTCGTAGACCCGGTAGCGCTTGACGATCCGCCCGCCCATGGCCTCCATCCCGCGGTTCATGGCGTGGTTGGTCTCGAGAATCCAGCCCATCTCGCCCCACTTCTGCGGGGTCCGCGCGGCGGTGTCGAAGTGCTCGACGTAGAAGGCGGCGGCCGTCCCGGTGTGCTGGAACTCCGGCTTGACGCCCAGAAAGCCAACGCGCACGCGGTCGACGATCGCCCGCCGGCGCAGGAAATGCCACCAGCCCCAGGGCAGCAGGCGCCCGTTCATGCGCCGCAGCACCTGGTTGATGTCGGGCACGGTGATGGCCACCCCGACCGTCTCGCCGTCGCGCTCGGCCACCATAAACCAGTTGCGGTCGAAGACCAGTTGCAGGTCCAGGGCGTAGGCGTCGAGGTCCTCCTTGGCGTAGGGCACGAAGCCCCAGTTCTCGGCCCAGGCGGTGTTGTAGACCTCGGCGAAGGCGTCGAGGTCGCGGCGCAAGCTGCGCCGCGACATGCGCCGCACGGTGATGCCGTGGCGGGACTGCACCTGCTCGGCCAGCTCGAAGATGACGGGCAGGATCTTCGCGCGGTCGGAGATCTCGAGGTTCCACATGTTCAGGTCCACCGCCTTGGTCAGCCCCGCCTGCTCACAGCGCTGCGCGTAGTGGGGCGGGTGCCAGGGCTGCTTGATCATGGGCGCCAACTCGAAGCCCTCGATGAGCACCCCGGCCTCGTCGTTCATGGTCAGGTCAAAGGGGCCGACCATGCGATCGCGCCCGCGGGCGCGCAGCCACCCGGCCGCGGCGTCCAGCAACGCGGGGACCACCTCCGGGTCGTCCTCCAGCTCCAGGAAGCCGAAGTGGCCCCAGGCGTTGGCGTGGAACGCGTTGAAGTTGCGGTCGATCTGGGCCGAGATCCGCCCCACCACCCGCCCGTCGCGCCAGGCCATGAACAGGCGAGCCTCCCCGTGGCGGAAGTACGGGTTCATCCGCCGTGACAGGTAGGCGTGTCGCTCGAGGCGCAGCGGGGGCACCCACTGGGGCGAGGTAGAGTGCAGGCGGAACGGGAGCTCGATGAACTCGCGCAGCTCCGCCCGCGTCGTCACCGGGCGCACCTCCAGCACGGCGCGCCACCCTACATGGCCGGTACCTCCATCGACGTCTTCGCCAAGGTCCGCGGGCACGAGCGCGCCGAGCAGCTGCATGCCGCCCGCGAGGCCGACGTGCTGCCCTACTTCCGACTGCTGGAGGGACCGGCCGGCCCCGAGGTCGAGATGGAAGGGGCTCCGCGCATCATGCTGGGCTCCAACAACTACCTGGGACTCACCGGCGATGCGCGCGTGGTGTCCGGCGCGCGCGACGCGCTCGAGCGCTACGGCACCGGGCTCACCGGCTCGCGGCTGCTCAACGGGACCACCCCGCTGCACCTCGACCTCGAGGCGGAGCTGGCCGACTGGATGGGCACCGAGGCCGCGATCGTGTTCACCACCGGCCACCAGGCCAACGTGGGCACGCTGGGCACGCTGCTGGCCCCGGGCGACACGGTGGTGGCCGACTCGGGCGACCATGCCTCGATCCTCGACGGCTGCCTGCTGTCGCGCGCGAAGCTGCGGGCCTTCCGCCACGGTCGCCTGGACAAGCTGGAGCGGGCCCTGGAGCGCGCCTCGCGCGACGGCGGGGGTGTGCTCGCGGTCGTCGACGGTGTGTTCTCCATGGAGGGCGATGTCGCGCCGCTGGGAGCGATTGCCGAGCTGTGCGAGCGCCACGGCGCGCGGCTGATGGTCGACGAGGCCCACGCCGCCGGGGTGCTGGGCGCCCGCGGTGCGGGCGCCGCCGAGCTGTTGGGGGTGGAGGATCGCGTCGACCTGCGCATGGGCACCTTCTCCAAGTCGCTGGCCTCCTGCGGCGGCTTCATCGCCGGCCCAGAGGAGGTCGTGGACTTCCTGCGCGTGTCCAGCCGGGCCTTTCTGTTCACCGCCGCCTCGGTGCCCGCCGCCGTCGGCGCCGCGCGCGCCGCCCTGCGCATCGTGCGCTCGGCGGAGGGCCCCGGCCTGCTCGACGCGGTGCGCGACGCCGCGCGCCACCTGCGCTCCGGGCTGCGCGAGCGGGGCTTCCGGGTGGTCGACGACCCCTCGGGCATCGACACCCCCATCATTCCCATCCTCGTGGAGGACGACTGGAAGGCCGTGCTGCTGTGGCGCGCCCTCTACGACGTCGGCGTCTACGTCAACGTGGCCATCCACCCCGCGGTGCCCCCGGCCGGCGCGCTGCTGCGCACGAGCGTGATGGCCACCCACACCCCCGAGGTGCTGGATCGCGCCCTCGACGCCTTCGCCGCCGTCCGGGAGCGCTTTGAGGCAGCGCACGGCCCGCTCCCCCGGTGAGACACCCCGTGCCTTGGCGTTCCCGGCGGCGCAGCCTTTGCCCGGTGAAGAAGGCGTGAACGCGAAAAGCTCGCTCTGAGCGAGCGAGTTGGACAGATGGTCATTGACCCTGGGGCGCCCGGCTGGCATAGCTTCGACCCAGCGCCCCGCGGCGCCACCCGGAGGAGGAGACAGGGCGGTGGACGGCGGCCGCGCGTCTGCACGAGCAAACGAGACCAATGCCGTCCGCAACCAGGCGGGCGGTGTGGGAGGACAGAATGAACGCGACAGCGACGTTCCCGCCTGCGCCCCAACACATGGACGCCCTGCGCCAGGCCAACCAGGTGCGCCACGCGCGGGCCGAGCTCAAGCGCCGCGTCGCCGAAGGGCGGGTCGGGGTCGCCGAGGTGGTGGGCACTTGCCCCCGGGAGCTACGGACCATGACCGTCTTCGATCTGCTCAAGAGCCAGCACCGCTGGGGACGCACCCGCTCGCGCAGCTTCCTGGCCAGCACCGAGGTGCCCGAGACCAAGCAGCTCGGGGCGCTGACCGAGCGCCAGCGCAGCGCGGTGGTCGCTGCCCTGGGCAGCCCGCAGTGATCGGCCCGCGACCGCCGGCGGCGAGAAGTGCCACATCCGCCGCCCGTTTCGGTTAGGGTCGCTCGCGGCCGACGAGAATCCGGAGGAGGCGTGTGACGACAGGCGAGCGGGGGACGGGGACCGTGACGGCGTCGGTCGGCGGCTGGACGCGGTTGACCTGGGTTCTGATGCTCGGCGCCTGCCTGTGCCTCCTGCTCGCCCTGGCGCCGTGGAGCGCGCTGGGGCAGACCGCCACGCCGACGTTCGCCTACAGCGGGGTGGCCGATGCCTACGTGACCCAGGTGCTGCTCGCGCCCAGCCCGACCCAGCCCGCCGCGGTCGAGGCCACCGTCGGCGAGACCACCGGTGCGGTGAACTCCGCGGCCAAGATCATCCCCGACTCGCCGGGCAGCCCCGAGAACGAGGCGGAGGACTTCTCCGTGGGCACGGCGACCCCGCTGCGCCTGGCGGCCGGCGGGGAGACGCTTGCCCAGCCGTTCTCCGTCCAGTCCTCGGCTCCTGCGGACGCCGGGGGCAGCCGGGCCCTGCTGGACATCGACGAGCCGCCGCTGACGCTGCAGGTCACGCGGGCGGAGACCCAGAGCCAGGCCGCTCTGGACGCCTCGACCGCGACCACCCAGAACGATGTCGTGATCGCCAACGCGGTGCTCGAAGGCGCGCTGACGCTGCCGGCCGGCAGGTCCAGTTCCGACGTGGCGCGCACGGCCGACGGCGCCATCCGCGGCTTCTCCGACTGTGCGGTGGACGCGCCGACCACCCTCCTGGCCGACCCGGCCACCGGCAACGCGCTCGTTTCCGCCGACGCGATCACGGGCTCAAGCGAGAGCACCGCCAACGGGACGACGTCGAACAACACGACGGACTTCCGGGTCCTCGGGCTGGCCATCGCGGGCGCGGAGGGCATCACGATCGACGCGGTCCCCGCGCCCGACCCCAACTTCGTGAGGGTGACGGTGAGGCTCGCCGGCGGGGAGGTGCTCACGGCCGACCTGCCCCGTGGCGTGAACCTGCTCGATCCCGCGAGCTTCCCCCAGCCGGCCACCGGGGGCGCCGATGTCCCGCTCGGCCAGATCATCGATGTGCTGGAGCCGGTCCTAACGCCGCTCGTCGGCGAGGGTGGCCCACTCCAGGGCACGAGGCTCATCCTCGGCGGCGGCTCCTCCGACGATGGCGACGGCACGAGGGCAAGCGGCGTGATCGATGTCATCCGCCTCGAGGTCGGGCTCGCCAACAGCCCGATCACCAGGGCGGTCGTCTGTCACGCGTCCTCGGCGGTCAACGCCGTGCGGGCCGACGCGGTCGACTTCACGCCTGTGCGCGAGGCCACGCCGGCCGAGACCATCTTCACCAACCCGGTGCCCACCGCCCAGCCCGAGCGCGAGCCCGAGCCCAAGCCCGAGCGGGAGGAGAAGCCCGAACGCGAGGAGAAGCCCGAGCGGGAGGAGCGGGGCGAGGAGGCCCCCGAGAGGGAACGGGAGGAACTGCCCTTCACGGGCCTCGCGCTCGCGCCCATCGCCGCCGGCGGCCTGTGGCTGGTCGTGGGCGGGTCGCTGCTGCGGATGTTCGCGGGCCGGCGTCGCGAGTAACGCTTTCGCGACCTGAGGGCCCGCCGCCGGCGGGTGACCTCGCGCGGGATCGGCGCGGCGGCCAACGGGCCGCTCCGCCACCCGCGGGCCGCCTCCGTCGCCCTAGGCGCCGGCGAAGCCGGGTCCCCGGGTGGCGATCTCCAGGATGTGCCCGTCGGGGTCGCGCAGGTAGATCGAGCGAAAGCCCCCGCGGTCGAAGACGTCCGTGCACTGCACGCCACGCCCGCGCAGGTAGTCGCGCCACGCCGCCTGCTCCCCGGCGCTGTCCACGACAAAGGCCACATGATGGGTGGAGCCCACCCCCACCGAGCCATCGGCCATGTCGGCGTACTCGAGGAAGGAGATCAGGGTGCCCGGGGTGCCGGTCGCGTCGCCGAACCAGAAGTGGCGGGCGTCGGGATCGTCGTCGTTGGCCTGGCGCTTGATCAGCGCCAGGCCCAGCGTGTCGCGATAGAAGGCCGTCGTGCGCTCCAGGTCGCGGCAGATCGCGGTGACGTGGTGCAGGCCGCGCAGGGCCATCCGCGGAGGCTCGTCGGACACGGCGCAAGCGTACGAGAAGGGGGCGCTCTCGCGACATGAGGATCGATCGACCGGCGCGCGCGTTCAGGCACGGAAGGACAAACCCCCGGCGCGGCGGCGGAAGGCCGCGCGCAGCGCCCACCAGGCCAGCGCGAAGATCACCACCGCCAGGACCAGTGGCGCGACGGGCCCGAGGAGGCCGAGCGCGAAAAGGATCGTCCCGCTGCCCACACCCGCCGCGCCGGCCAGCAGGGTGGTGTGGGAGCGAAAGCCCGCGAAGTGCTCGCGGACGGAGAGCTCGAGCGTGGCCAGGCCGACGAGCGCCAGGCCGAAGGACAGCAACGTGAGGGCACGCCGGCCGCTGGAGAAGAAGCCCACGACCATGAGCGCCAGGCCCACCAGGATGCACAACTCCACCAGCGGAAACGGGGCCCACGGCGGCTTGGGCGCCTCATCGCGGCGGGCGCGCCGGCGCGGCGGCCCGCTGCGTGGCGACGCCCCCGCAGCCGGCTGGGCGCGCGGCACGTCCGGTCCACCCCCCCGCTTGCGGCTGCGCCGACCCATCAGGACCCCACCCAGCCCTCGCGAGGCGCGTACACGGTCATCGCGGTGGCTCCCACCCCTGCGAGCGCGCCCGATCCACGAGCCGGGTCACGCGCTGCTCGAAGGCAGCCTGATCGAGGTTGCCCACGGTCGTGGCGCGCACGACGCCGTCCGGCGTGGCAAAGGTGACGTAGGGACAGACGGCCACCCCGTAGAGGGTGGCCAGCACGCCGTCGCGATCCAAGCCCACGGGAAACGACCAGCCACGCTTGCGCACGAGGTCGCGCAGCGCCTCGCGCTCGCCACGGATGGCAACCGCCGCGAAGCCCACGCCGGGAAAGTCCGCGCGCGCGGTCTCCATGCGCTCCAGCACGCCGGTGCAGTCCGCGCCGCGTGTGGCCAGAAAGGCCAGTACCAGGGGCGCACGCGCCTCGCGCGGGCAGACCGTCAGCACCCGCGGACCCCGCACCGCGCAGGCGGGGCGCTCGCCGTCGACGCCCGCCCCCGGCCCGGGGTTGACGTTGGCGTCGCCCTCCAGCGACGAGAGCACGAGCGGGACCGCGAAGGCCGGCAGAGGCGTGCCTGCTCCCAGACCCCGGGGGCCCACGCCGCCGACGGAGGTAAGGGTGTTCACGGCGATGAAGACCAGCGCGACGATGGCCGCCATCCCCACGATCCACGCACCTCGGGACGGCTGGGGGCGCGACGAGGACGGCGTCCTCCCGTCGCCCGGCGGGGGGGCGGCGCTCACGCCGGCTGGTGCGGGCGCGGACGGCGCCGCCGCGAGCGCGAGGGGGAAGGCCAGCGCAGCCGGGGCGAGGGACGCAGGCGGCGCGAGCGCAGGCCGGCCACGGCGGCGCGCGCGCCGGCCACCCCTTCGCGCAACAGCTGTGGCCGCTCGGCCACCACCAGCACGGCGGGCAGCACGACGAGCACGCCGAGCAGCGAGACGCCGAGGTCGACCACCGTGACCGCGCCGAAGTCGCGCAGCATGCGGATGTCCGACACCACGAGCACCGCAAAGCCGGCGATCGCGGTCAGCCCCGAGGCCAGCACGGCTGTCCCTGTCGACGCGTAGGTCGCGCGCAGCGCGACCGCGGCCGGCAGGCCCCTGGCGCGCTCGGCCCGGTAGCGCTCGCTGAGCAACACACTGAACTCGGTGGAGATCGCGATGACCAGCGCCCCGAGCGTCACCGACATGGGGTTGAGCGGCACGCCCAGCACGAAGAGCACGAGCGCCGACCAGCCGGTGGCCAGCACGATGGGCGCCAGGGGCACCAGCGCGCGGCGCGGCGCGCGCAGCCCCACCAGCAGCACCAGTGCCACGGCGAGCAGGCCGGCCACCAGTGTCAGGACCCGGCGCGGGTGCGAGGAGATCTCCGCGTTGGCCCGAGCGGCCAGCACCGGCAGTCCGACCAGCTCGGCGTCGACGCCCTCGGGCGGGTCGAGCTGGGCGCGCATCCCCTCCACGACCTCCTGCTGGCGGTCCAGGGGCATGAGGCGGATGGCGAAGCTCACCGTGGCGGCA
Organism: Solirubrobacteraceae bacterium; assembly: GCA_035942615.1. Classification (GTDB taxonomy): domain Bacteria; phylum Actinomycetota; class Thermoleophilia; order Solirubrobacterales; family Solirubrobacteraceae; genus Siliceabacter. The sequence continues at coordinate 18,948 of DASZCY010000332.1, forward strand.
CGGCGGTCCTCGCTGATCACGCTGCGGGTGAAGTACGCGGGCACGGCGCCCAGCAGCGCCTCGATGCCGGCGCGGTTCGGCGGCGCAGCGGAGGCACCCTCGGGACCGCCGCCCAGCAGGTCGGTGAGCGAGAAGGCCGGGCACAGTGTGGCCGCGCCGCAACCGCGATCCGCGCTGGGGCCGGCCCGGGCAAGCACGCGGTCCTGAAAGTCAGCCATCCAGCCCACCACGCGGGGGTCGCTCACGTCGTCGCCCTCCACCAGCACGTCAATGGTGCCCCCCACCCCAGAGGCCTGCTGCAGCGCCTCCAGG
>DASZCY010000333.1:0-1948 GCA_035942615.1 Solirubrobacteraceae bacterium
GATGAAGCCCTCCTCCACCGCGTCGGTCCCCCAGCGCACGCGGCGCTCGGCCGAAGCGTGCACCCCGCCAAAGGAGGTCGCCTCGGCGATCAGCTCGCAGGCGGCCAGGAACGCGTGGGCTCGGGAGGCCTCGCCCACGTCGAAGCACAGCACAGGGCCCAGGCCGGGCCAGCGCACGCCGGTGACGTCGTCGCGGGCCCGGAGGGTCTCGGCCAGAGCGCACGCGTTGGCCTCCGCGCGGACCAGTCGCACCTCCAGGGTGGCCAGCGAGCGGTGGGCCAGCCACGCTTCAAAGGGGCCGGGCAGCGCGCCCGTGATCTCGCGCCAGGTCCGCGCCCGCGCGGCCAGGTCGCCGTCGCGCGCGGCGAGATAGCCGAGCAGGAGATCGCTGTGGCCGGTCAGCGCCTTGGAGGCGCTGGCCACCGCAAGGTCGGCGCCCAGCTCCAGGGGACGCAGACGCAGGGGCGTGGACAGGGTGGCGTCGACGGCGAGCAGCGCGCCCGCGGCGTGGACATCGCGGGCGAGCCGCTCGACGTCGAGCACGTCAAGGCGGGGGTTGGACGGGGTCTCCACCCACACGGCGGTGGCCCCGGGCAGGGCCGCGCGGATCGCGTCCTCGTCGGTGGGCACGAGGCGCACCTGCACGCCGCGCTGGCGCAGGTGCCCCTCGGCGATCGCACGCACGCCTGGGTAGGCATCGGAGGGAGCCACGAGCACGTCACCGGGGCGCAGCGCGGGCAGCAGCGCGGCGGTCACCGCGGCCATGCCCGAGGAGAAGGCCAGCGCCTCGCCGCCTTCCAGCTCACCGAGCGCCGCCTCGTAGGCCTCGATGGTCGGGTTGGCGTGGCGCCCGTAGGTGTACGGCGAGGCGTCGATCTCCCCGGCTAGGTGGTAGGGCGCGGCGAAGGTCGGCCCCGACAGGAACGGCTCGCCCTGCGCGGCCACGCGCAGTCCGGCGTGGACAACGCGGGTAGCGGGCGCGCGGTCGGTGGTCATCGGCGGCACGCTACCGGCCAGGGCGGAGGGTGGGTCGGCGCGCGACCCGTGACTAGCGAGGTCACCGGCCCGGTCTTCGATCCCACCGGGCAGCGGCTGTATCTCTGCGGGCAGCGCTCCTTCGGGACGGGCGCCATCTACGAGATCAGCGGCCCCTTCCGCCGCCAGCGCGTCGACGCGGCGCCGCCCCCCATCCGCCTGGCCATCGCCGACGAGCTGGACCTCGACGAGCTCGAGCGCGGCCTGCGCGCGACGCTGACCCAGCCGGTCAGGCTGGTCCGCCGCTGAGACGCGCGCGGGCGGCCCGAAGGCCGCCCGCGCGTGGGTCGTTCAGGTCGAACAGAGGCTACTCGGGCTCGCGCTCGGTGGCCGGGGTGTCCAGGGCGCCGCCGGGCTCGGCCGGCCCCTCGCCGTCCTCGGAGCCTCCCTCCTCGGAGCCGCCACCGCCCACGGCCGCGGGCACCTTGGGCTCGGCGATCGAGAGGACCACCTCGCGCTCGTCGCCCTCGGGGGCACGGTCGACCATGACCGTCGCCTGGGGCGTGAGCTCCTGGCGCAGGACGAAGTCGGCCAGCTGATCCTCGATGTAGCGCTGGATCGCGCGGCGCAGCGGCCGGGCGCCCATGGCCGGGTCCCAGCCCTGCTCGACCAGAAAGTCCTTGGCCTCCTCGGTGAGCTCCAGCTGCAGCTCGCGCTCGGCCATCGACGCGCGCACGCGACGCAGCAGCAGCTCGACGATCTGCTTGATCTCCGCCTTCTGCAGCTTGTGGAAGACGATGACGTCATCGATGCGGTTGAGGAACTCGGGCCGGAAGACCTTCTTGAGCTCGCCCATGATCCGGCCCTTCATGTCGTCGTACGTCAGGCCGCTCTCGTCGTCGCTGACCGAGAAGCCCAGCGGCGTGTTGCGGGCGATCTCCTGCGCGCCGATGTTCGACGTCATGATCACGAT
>DASZCY010000334.1:0-4438 GCA_035942615.1 Solirubrobacteraceae bacterium
GTGAAGATCTGCTCGGTGGACGCGAACTCCACGAGCTTGCCCACTCGCTGGGACTCCCCGGCGCGCAGATCCACCGTGAAGAACGCGGTGCGGTCCGACACCCGCGCCGCCTGGTGCATGTTGTGGGTGACGATCACGATGGAATAGCTCTGCTTGAGCTCGAGCATCAGGTCCTCGATGCGCCCGGTGGAGATCGGATCCAGGGCCGAGCAGGGCTCGTCCATGAGGATCACGTCCGGGGAGACCGCGAGAGCTCGCGCGATGCACAGGCGCTGCTGCTGGCCCCCGGACATCCCAAACGCGTTGCTCTTGAGGCGATCCTTGACCTCGTCCCACAGCGACGCACGGCGCAGCGCACGCTCCACGGTCTCGTCCATGTCGCCCTTCATGCCCAGCACCCTGGGACCGAAGGCGATGTTCTCGTAGATCGACTTCGGAAACGGATTGGGCTTCTGGAAGACCATCCCGATGCGCTTGCGCACCTGCACGGGGTCGATCCTCTCGGCATAGAGGTCCTGGTGGTGGTAGAGGACCTCGCCTTGCACCCGCGCCCCCGGGATGAGGTCGTTCATCCGGTTCAGGCAACGGATGAGCGTGGACTTCCCACAACCCGACGGGCCGATGAAGGCGGTGATCTCGTTCGGGCCCAACGCGAAGGAGACGTCTTCGACGGCCTGCGCGCCGCTGTAGGTCACCCCCACGGCGTTGAGGGAGAAGATGGCCTCGTCCACCGCCTCCCGGTCGACGCCCGCGCGCTCGTCGCGCTCGTCGAGCATGGGGCGCGTGTCGATGCCGACAGGCTCCTCTGGCGCGTCGCCCTGCCGCTCGCGCTCGCTCACTCTGTCCACTCTAGATCACCACTTGTTCTCGTATCGGTTGCGCAGATAGATCGCGAGGCTGTTCATGACGAGCAGGATCGCCAGCAGCACCAGGATGGTAGCCGCGGCGAGGTCGCGGAAGATGTCCTCGGGCTCGCTGACGTTGTTGAAGATCTGGATGGGCAGCGCGGAGAACGGACCGTCGATGGAGGGGTTGAACAGCTGAAAGGCCCCGGCGCCCACGAGGATGAGGGGAGCGGTCTCGCCGATCGCCCGCGACAGCGCGAGGATGACCCCGGTGGCGATCCCGGGCAGGGCGCCGGGCAGGACCTGCTTCCAGATCGTCTGCCACTGGGTGGCGCCCAGCGCCAGCGACCCCTCGCGGATGGACGGGGGAACGGCCCGGATCGCCTCGCGCGACACGATGATCACGATGGGCAGGACCAGCAGGCCGAGGGTCAGCGCGCCGGCCAGCAGGGTCGGCTGGCCCACCCCCAGGCCGAGGATGTCGACGGGGCCACGCACGATGAAGGCCAGCCCGAGGATGCCGTAGACCACCGAGGGCACCGAGGCGAGATTCTGGATGTTGACCTCGATCGCGCGGTTGATCCAGCGGTCGCGGTCGGCGTACTCCTCCAGATACACGGCGCTGGCCACGCCGATGGGCACGACGAACAGAGCGCAGAGGACCATGAGAGCGAGCGTGCCCAGCAGCGCGGACTGGATGCCCGACTCCTCGGGGAAGATCCGCGACGGAAAGGTATAGAGGAACTCCAGCGACAGGAAGGGGATGCCGTCGACCGAGACGTCGACGATGAGCACGCCCAGGAACACCATCGCCACCAGCACGCAGCCCAGCAGCGCGACGCGGAAGCCCAGCTCGCGCACGCGCTCTCCGCTCGAGGCACGCTCGACGATCTTGCGGGTGATCGCAGACTCGGTGACCGCCATGGCTACTCGTACACCTGGCGATACTTGCGCACGAAGCGGATGGCCACGAGGTTGAGCAGCAGCGTCATCACGAAGAGGGTGGTGCCGACGGCGAAGATCGTGAGGTAGGCGATGCCCCCCTGGGACACGTCCGAGCGCGCCGTGTTGGCGATGAACGCCGCCATGGTCTGGTGGGCCGTGGTGAGGTCGAAGGTCAGGTTGGGGTTGTTGCCCGCGGCCACCAGGATCACGACGGTCTCCCCGACGGCCCGCGAGGCTCCCAGCACCAGGGCGGCGACCACGCCCGACAGCGCGGCCGGGAAGACGACCCGCGTCACCACCTGGCGCTTGGCCGCGCCGAGCCCGAAGGCCCCCTCGCGCAGCGACTGCGGTACCGCCGACAGCGAGTCCTCGCTCACCGAGGCGATCGTGGGCAGGACCAGGATGCCCAGGATGATCCCGGCCGACAGGCCGTTGAAGACCGACACGTCCACCGAGAAAATGTCCTTCAGGACGGTCGGGGTGAAGAAGGTCAGGGCGAAGTAGCCGAAGACGATGGTGGGGATCCCGGCCAGGATCTCGACGAGCGGCTTGAGGATCCGGCGCACGCGCGGCGAGGCGTACTCGGCGAGGTAGATGCCCACCCCCAGGCCGAGGGGCACAGCGACGATGAGGCCGATGCCCGTGAGGTACAGCGTGCTCCAGATGAGGGGCACCACCCCGAAGGCCTGCGAGTCGCCTCCGGCCAGCGGCGCCCAGTCGGTGTTGAAGAAGAAGTCGGCGAGGCCGACCGCCTGGAAGAAGTTGACCGCCTCGGTGGCCAGGGTGATGACGATGCCGGTGGTGGTCAGGACGGACAGCAGGGCGGCGGCGGCGAGCAGGCCCTTGATGGCCTGCTCGCCGGCCGACCGGCGCGTGCGCGTCCGGTACAGGGCGCTGGCCGGATCGCCACCGAAGCCCGAGAACCCGGGTATCTGGCTGCCCGCCATCGCCCCCGCTGCTACTGGGTCTCCGGCTTGGGCTCGCCGCCCTGGCCGGTCTTGACGATCTGCGTGGTCTGCTGCGCGGTCTGCTGGCTCATCGGGACGATGTTGGCCGCCTCGGCGATGCGCTGGTAGTTCTCGGCCACGAAGGTCAGAAAGCCCTTGACCTCGGGCTTCTGGAGTGCTTCCCGGCTGGGGTACATCAGCAGCGGCCGCGAGAGCGGATACTGGTTGCTCTGCACCGTCTCGATGCTCGGCGCGACGCACTGGTTGCTGTCGCCCTCGGCCACCTGCAGGATCTTCAGCTTGTCGCGGTTCTGGTCGGCGAAGGAGAAGCCGAAGTAGCCAAGCCCGCCGGGAGTGCCGGAGACGCCGGTGACCAGCTGGTTGTCGTCGGCCGAGGTCTGCACGCCCTCGGTGCGCTGCTCGGCGTCGGTCTCCAGCACGACTTCGGTGAAGTAGTCGAAGGTCCCCGACTCGGTGCCGGGCGTGAACAGGGAGACCTCCTGGTCGGGGAAGCCCTGCCCCAGCTCGCTGAGGTTGGAGACCGTCGCGTCGGGTGCGAGGAGCTCGTTGAGCTGGTCGAAGTTGATGCAATCTTGGGGAATCATGGTCTCGGGGTTGGTGACGATCGACAGCGCGTCCTGGGCCACCGGGAGCTCGACGGGCTCGATGTTCTCGGCCTCGCAGGCCTCGACCTCCTCGGCCTCGATCGGGCGCGACGCGTCGGAGATCTGCGTCTCGCCGCGGCAGAAGCGCTCAAAGCCGTCGCCCGTGCCGGCCCCCCCGACGCTGACGTTGACGTTGGGCGCCTCGGCCGAGAACAGCTCGACGGCCGCCTCCGCGAAGGGCTGGACCGTGGACGAGCCGTCGATGCGGATCGTGCCGCTCAGCTGCGAGAAGTCGGTGCCCGAGCCCTGCTGGCTCTGACCGCCGCCGCCGCCACCACCACTGCCGCCGCCTGGCTGCTGCCCTCCGCAGGCCACCGCGCCAACGGCGAGGGCCACGCAGGGAGCGGCGACGCTCATGAAGCGAAGGGGCTTCACGTCCGTACCTCCTGATCGTTTCTCATGGGAGCGCGCCAGCCTTCCAGCGGACAGGCGGCAGTCTGTTACCGAGCCGTGGCGGTGGTGTGAACGTCGTGTGAACGCTGGGGGGCGAAGCGGTAGCCGAAGCCGACGTGGGTGTGGATGAAGCGCCAGCCCGGCAGGGCGCTTTCGAGCTTCACGCGCAGGCGGCGGACGTAGACGTCCACCGAGCGGTCGCCCGGGCGCAGCGCCCCCTCCCAGGCCAGCGCGTAGAGCTCGGCGCGAGCGACCACGCGGCCCTCGCGCCCAGCCAGCGCGGTGAGGAGGCGAAGCTCGCGGACGGACAGCGCCACCGTCTGATCGCCGGCCAGAACCAGGCCCTCGGAGGGCCTGATCTCCAGCTGCGCCGTGTGCAGCGCCTCACTCTGGGCTGCTGACTCCATGTTCCCGGTGCATGCTCCCGACGGCCGGCGAGCGGACGGTTACCCGACCGTGAACGGCGTGTGAAGGACCCGTGAAGGGCGCTTCCACAAGCCCGAGGGCGCGGTTAGCTTCGCTCGCAGCGATGTCCGGCACGTCCATGGCCACCGACTACGACGCTCGGGTGATCACCCTTCTCGCGGCCTTCGGGACGGAGGTCCAGCGCGCCGCGGTCCTGGTGCGTGACCTCCTCGCCGCC
>DASZCY010000335.1:0-14075 GCA_035942615.1 Solirubrobacteraceae bacterium
GCCCAGCCCGCGGCACCCGCGGCCTCGACGAAGCGCCCGCGCCCCGCTCCGACGTCCAGCAGGGTTCCCGGTGGCCGTGCCCCCGCCGCGCGCAGCAACGCGAGGCGATGACGATCGAACAGGCTCAGCAGGGGCGCTGCCGCACGGGCGCCGCGGGGAGCCCGCGCGGTCGCGTACTGCCCGGCGTGATGGGCCTGGGCCGGCGCGGGCGCCGCGCTCACTGCGCTCGCGCACGCCGCGCAGCGCAGCAGCGGCACCGGGGCCGGCCAGGCGGGGTCGGAGCCCGGCACCGTGCGCCACGCGCGCAGCGTCCCCCCGCAGGCCGGGCAGCGGGGCTCCATCCGCGCGCTCGCCATCGCCGTAGAATGACAACCCGTGCCCGCTTCTCCCCCGCCGCTGGCGCGTCATCGTGAGCGGTTCGAGACGCTGCTCCGCGTAGCGGCGCCCGCGCTCGACCTCGTGCTCGCGGTCGGCGATCGCCTCTCGCGGGCGGTCGCCGGCGACCAGCCCGAGCCGACGATCTCCTTGCCCGCGCGTGCGAGGGGCGACGACCGGCCGCGTCGCGAGGTCGGCCCGGGCGCCGAGGGCTCGGACTGATGGCCGATACGCCGCCGGATGTCGTCGCCCAGGAGCGGGGCCGGGCGCCGATGGCGTCCGCCGCGGCCCTCATCGCCGGCCTGCTGGTGATCGCAGGGCCGGTCTACAGCTTCACGGTGGCGGCCGACCAGCCGCGCGTCACGCTGCCCGAGGCGCTCGGGCCGCTGGTCAGCCAGGGCCGGCCGGCCGAGCCCTCGCCGGCCATCGAGGTCTTCCGCTTCTTCGATGCCAACCTGGCGAGTCTCCTGGTCGGCGTGGCCCTCAGCGCCCTGGCGCCGGTCGCGATGGGCCTCGCGCTGGCCTTCCTCATCCGCGCGACGCGCAACCGTCGCCCCGACCTTTCCAGGGTGCTCGAGCCCCTGGTCATCGCCTCCGGGGTGCTCCTGGGCGTCACCCAGCTCGTGCTGGGGACGATCGTGCTCACCCGCCAGGCCGCGCTGGCCACCGCGGCCGACCAGAGCGCGGCCGCGGTGCGCCAGGTCAGCGAGGCCACCGGGCTGTCCGTGGCGCAGTCCGTCGGCCTGTTCGCCCAGTTCGGCCTGGCCGGGGGCGGGTTCGTCTACGGCTCGCTCAGCGCCATGCGCGTCGGCCTGCTCACGCGCTTCATGGGCATCCTCGGCATCGCCGTGGGCGTGCTCTACGTGCTGGGGCCGTTCCTGCTGGGCGGCAACCAGACCATCATCCAGACGTTCTTCCTCCTCGCGCTCGGCCTGCTCTTCCGCGGCCGCTGGCCTGGCGGCGTGCCGCCGGCCTGGGTCAGCGGCCAGGCCGAGCCGTGGCCGACCCAACTCGAGCTGCGCGAGGCCCGGGAGCGCGGGGCGCACGCGGGCAATGCCCGCGGGTCGGAGGCGGGCAAGGAACCCGAGCCCGCGCGCGAGCGCGCGGCGCAGCCCGCACCGGCCCCGGCGCCGAGGCCCCACTCCTCCTCCAAGAAGAAGAAGCGCAAGCGGCGTTAGGGGTGTCGGAGGCGGCCACATGGCCGCGCAGGCGGGCCCCCAGGTCGCCAGAGCGCCACATGCCCCCAGCACGGAATGGCCGTCGCTCCGGGCGGGGAGGATGATGCAGGCAACGCCGACCAAGGAGGAGAGATGGCCGATACGCAGCTCGACGAGCTCCTGGAGGTCGAGCGGTTCGATCCCCCCGAGGACTTCGTGGCCCGCGCGCTGGTCACCGACGAGACCGTCTACGACGAGGCCGAAGCCGACCCCCAGGGGTTCTGGTTGCAGCGGGCGCGCGACCTCGACTGGTTCCGCGAGCCGAGCACCGCGCTGGACGACTCCGAACCCCCGTTCTACAAGTGGTTCAGCGACGGGCGCCTCAACGCCTCCTACAACTGCGTCGACCGCCACGTCGAGGCAGGCCATGGCGAGCGCGTCGCCTTCCACTGGCAGGGCGAGGAGGGCGAGGAGCGCACGATCACCTACGCCGACCTGCACCGCGACGTGCAGCGGTTGGCCAACGCGCTGAAGGACCAGGGCGTGGGCCAGGGCGACGTGGTCGGGATCTACCTGCCGATGATCCCCGAGGTCGTCGTGTCCATGCTGGCCTGCGCGCGCGTCGGCGCGCCGCACAACGTGGTCTTCGGGGGGTTCAGCGCCGAGTCGGTGCGCGAGCGCATGGAGGTCAGCCAGGCGCGGGCGCTCATCACCGTCGACGGCGCGCGGCGCAAGGGCAGGACCGCGCCGATCAAGCAGGAGGTCGACGCGGTGATCGACGACGTCGGGTCCATCCAGACCATCCTCGTGGTGCGCCACACCGGCGCGGAGTGCGAGATGCGCGCGGGACGCGACGTGTGGGTCGACGAGGCCATGGAGGCGGCCGCGGACGAGTGCCCGCCCGAGGAGCTCGACGCCGAGCACCCGCTGTACATCCTCTACTCGTCGGGCTCGACGGCCAAGCCCAAGGGCATCCTGCACACCACGGGCGGCTACCTGACCGGCGTGGCCTGGACGACGAAGATCGTCTTCGACCTCAAGCCCGCGGAGGATGTGTTCTGGTGCTCGGCCGACGTGGGCTGGGTCACCGGGCACTCCTACGTCGTCTACGGGCCGCTGCTCAACGGCGCCACCTCGGTGATGTACGAGGGCCCCCCCGACTATCCCGACAAGGACGCCTGGTGGGCGCTCTGCGAGCGCTACGGCGTGACCATCTTCTACACGGCGCCGACGGCCATCCGCGCGTGCATGAAGTGGGGCGAGGAGTACCCCGACCGCCACGATCTCTCGTCGCTGCGCCTGCTGGGCTCGGTGGGCGAGCCCATCAACCCCAAGGCGTGGCTGTGGTACCACCAGGTCATCGGCGGCGGGCGCGCCCCCGTCGTGGACACCTGGTGGCAGACCGAGACCGGCCACATCATGATCTCGCCGCTGCCGGGGCTGACCTCGCCCAAGCCCGGCTCGGCCATGCGACCGCTGCCGGGCATCGACGCGGCCGTGGTCGACGAACAGGAGGGCCGGGAGGTCGAGCATGGCAAGCAGGGGCTGCTCGTGCTGCGCCGCCCCTGGCCGGGGATGCTGCGCACCCTCTTCGGCGACGACGACCGCTACGTGGAGACCTACTTCTCTCGCTTCGGACCCCAGACCTACCTGGTCGGCGACGCCGCGCGACGCGACCAGGACGGGTGCTTCTGGATCATCGGGCGCATCGACGACGTGCTCAACGTCTCCGGGCATCGCATGTCCACCGCGGAGATCGAGTCGGCCATCGTCTCGCACGCCAACGTGGCCGAGGCCGCGGTCATCGGCCAAAGCGACGAGGACACCGGCCAGTCGGTCGCCGCCTTCGTGACGCTGGAGGGCGACCTCGCCGGCGACGACGCACTGGTGCAGGACATCCGCGAGCACGTGGCCCAGCGCATTGGCAAGCTCGCACGTCCCAAGCGCGTGATCTGGGCCGACGACCTGCCCAAGACGCGCTCGGGCAAGATCATGCGCCGCCTGCTGCGCGACATCGCCGAGGGACGCGAGCTGGGCGACGTGACCACGCTGAGCGCCCCCGACGTGATGGGCCAGCTCCAGGACAAGGTCAAGGAACGCCAGGCGGCGGGGGAGGACGGCTAGAGGCCGGGGCCGGGGCCGGGGTTCTCCTCGCGCTCCCGCGGGGTAGCGCGACGCGCATGCACGCCAACGATGTCACGCCCGAGACCGTGCGCCGCCTGGCCGGGCTGCGCGCGCGCAACGGGAAGATTCTCAGCCTCTACCTCGACCTCGACCCCCAGACGCACGACACGCCACGCGCGCGCTCCAGCGCCGTGAACTCCCTGCTGAGCGACGCTCGCCAGCGCGTCGAGGACTACACCGACGCCGACCACGACGCGAAGGCCGGCCTGCGCGAGGACCTCGAGCGCTTGGAGGACCTGCTGGCGCCCGACGCCCTGCCCGGCGACGGGACGCGCGGGCTTGCCGTCTTCGTCAGCGGGCCCGACGATCTGCTCGAGGTGGTGCGCCTGCCCCGCCCGGTGTCCTCCCAGGTGGTGGTCGACGAGGCGCCCCACGTCGAGCCCCTCACGGCCTTCGAAGAGCACGGGCGCTGGTGCGTCGCGCTGGTCAACCAGTCCCTGGCCCGCTTCTTCGTCGGTGTGCCCGACGGCCTGGCCGAGGTGGGTGGCTTCGACGACGACACCAAGGGCCGCCAGGAGCAGCTGCGCCATACGCGCGGCGAGAACGAGGAGGCCCACCAGCACCTCAGGCGCGTCGCCGCGGCGCTGGCGCTCGGGCTGCGGCGCAAGCGCTTCGACCGCCTGCTGCTGGCCTGTCCGCAGGAGCAGCGCAGCTCGATCGAGCAGGCCCTGCCCCCCGAGGTGCGCCAGCGCTTGGCCGGGCATCTCACGCTCGACGTCCCCGACGTCACGCCCGAGGAGGTTCGCTCCGCGGTGCGCGAGACCATGGTCGAGGCCGCAGCCCACGAGCTCGAGGACCGCCTGGCGCGCTTCACCGAGCTGCGCGCGCAGGGCGCCCTCAGCGCCGGCGGCCTGGACGAGGTGCTCGCCGCGCTGGTCGAGCGCCGCGTCGAGACGCTGCTGATCCACGACACCTTCTCCCGCCCCGGCCTGCACGACCCCGACACGGGGTGGCTGGGCATCGAAGGCCAGCGCCCGCCGACCGAGGGCCGCGTCGATCGCGTGGACGACATCACGCCCTACGCGACGGACCTCGCTTTGGAGCAGGATGCCGACGTGATCACCGTGACGGCCTCCGAGCACCACGAGCTCGAGGGCGAGGACGGCATCGCCGCGATCCTGCGCTTCGATCGCTAGCAGGGGTGTCGGAGGCGGCCGCATGGGGCGAGCGCAGCGAGCCGTGGGAGGTGGGCCCCCAGGTCGCGGGAGCGACCCACCCTCTCAGCCCCGGCGCCAGGCCATCCGCTTGCGCAGCGTCCGGGTCCGCCCCCGGTCGTCGATGCCGGTGGCGACGAGCGTGGCGCGAAAGCCAGCGGAACGGCGGCGCAGGAGCTTTCTTCCCTCCCGTGTCAGGTTGACGTCGACCTTGAACGAGCGGCGGTTTGCGGGCGCGGCGAAGCCGCGTCCCAGAACGCTGTGCCGGTCCTCGCCGCGGAGCGCCGCGCGGATCTCCACCGTGCAGGAGGCGAGGCGCAGCCCCCGTGCTCCGTCGGCGCTGCACCCGATGTTCTCGTCGTCGCCGCGAATGGTGACCGGCGCGCGCTCGTGGAAGACCCCCAGCTCGAAGTCAGGGCCCGGCGCGGCGGCGGGGCTTCCGTCGTGGGCGGGCAGCTTCGTGCAGTCGACCGGTCTGGAGTGGGCCGGGTCGAGCGCGTTGAAGGTGAGCTGGACCACGGCGGGATCGAAGGCCACCGCGACGTGCTCGGAGAGGTTGCCCGGGCAGGTTTCCTGCAGGACGTGGTTGGTGGCCTCCGGCGCCTCCATGAACCCGCTCGACCAGGGGGTGATGATCTCGTCGAGGCGGGTCATCACGGTGGTGTAGGTCACCCCGGGCGCCGCCGCCCCGCCCTCGGCCAACCTGCGCTGCATGGGCGAGCCCGCGACGAACTGCGGACAGGAGCCACAGAAGGCGCCGACCGTCTCGATGGCCAGCCCGTCGAGGCCGAGCTGGGCGGCGAGGTCGCGCACCCTGTCCACCGCGTACACGGTGGTCCCGTCGTACAGCGGCGTCCAGGCCACGAAGTCGTCGGTGCGCGCGGCGCCGCCGAGGAACTTGAGCCAGAACTGGGGCATGTAGCTGCCCGCGGAATGTCCCACCAGGTCCACCCGGTCTGCCCCCGTCGCGGCCAGCACCCGGTCGACGAACGCGCCCAGCTCCGCGGCGCTCTGCTCGATTGGGATCACCCCTCCCGGACCGCCCCAGGCGCGGCTGCGGGGGTCGATGCCGTAGGTGAGCGCGAACACGCAGTAACCGCGCTCCTTGAGCAGGGGGGAGAGGTAGGACCAGTTGGCCCTCATGGTGGCGAGGAAGCCGTGCACCAGGACCACGGGCTCGGGGTGAGCGGCGGAGGGACGGCAGGCGAAGTCGTTGGCTCCGAGGGGTGGATTCTCCAGGCTTGACACCGCCGAGGCGGGCGGACCGGTGACGCCGAGCGTCAGAAGCGCCGCCAGCGCCGCCAGCGTCCAACGACGGACGCGGCGGCGCCGCGGTCCCCCCACGGTGGTCGTCGTCCGCCGCGCGCCGGTGCCCTCCCGCCCACCCTCTGTCCGTCCTGCCATGGGACCGAGCTTGACAGCCCGACAGCCGCGCTGCGCCTCTCCACGGGAGGTCCGCGCGCCCCGGGCTGACCTACCCTGGTCAGGGTGACCCCCGAGGAGCTGCTCGAGCGCTACGCCGCGCGCCTGGGCGTGCCTGCGCCCACCCCACAGGAGCGCGAGGCCCTGCTGGGCCTGGCCGGTGTGGCCGCCCACGCCTCCGAGCGCCTGGCCGCCCCGCTGGCCTGCTGGATGGCCGGCCGCGCCGGCGTGGCCTCCGAGGAGGCGGCGCGGCTGATGCGCGCGGTGGTCGACGACGGGTAGCGGCGCACGGTCCGCCACGCAGCGCCGGGGCAGCGTGTCGACCCTGGGCCGGGCACTCAGGCCGGGCCGCGCGAGCGCAGCGGCGGGCGCTCCTCCACGGCCACCCGGCGCGGGTCCACCGCGCCGCCCTCCAGGCCCGGCAGCATGATGGTGCCCGGGCCCAGCGCCTCCACCGCCTCGTCGCCCAGCACGCGGCGCGACCCCGCAACCAGGACGGCATAGGCCATGGCCGACAGCTCGCGCAGGGACTGGTGGCGGTTCTGGCGGGTGCCCAGATCCACCTGGGCCATCGCATCGACGCCCACCAGCGACGCCGCGTCCAGCAACATGGCGGTCTCCACCCCGTAGCCGACCGGGAAGGGCAGCGCCTCCAGCAGGCCGCGCCGCGCGGCCACCTCGCCGGCCAGCGGCTGGGTGAAGCCGGCCAGGGCCGGGCGGTGGAGATTGAGCAGGGGGCGGGCCATCAGCTCGGTGACCCGCCCGCCGCCGTGGGCGATGAGCTCGCCCTTCTCGGTCTTGAAGGGGCGCGCGAAGGTTCCCTTGACGAACGCCAGCGAGGGGTCGTCGAACAACGCGGCCAGCAGCCCGCCCACGAAGCGCGGGCCGAAGTCCTGGGTGTCGCCGTCGAGGTAGATCACGATCTCGCCCTCGGTGGCGCTGAGCGCGCGCCACATGGCATCGCCCTTGCCCCGACACGGCCCGACCTCGGGCAGCAGTGCACTCTCCTGCACGACCCGCGCCCCGTGGCGCTCGGCCAGCGCGGCGGTGCCATCCTCCGAGGCGGCGTCAACCACGAGCACCTCGTCCACCGCGCCGGCGCGCTCGAAGCGCAACAGCTCGTCGACGGTCGGGCCGATGGTGGCCGCCACCTCGCGGGCGGGGACCACCACGCTGACGGTGGCGGTGCGCCGGGCGGCCAGCTCCATGGGGCTGAGGCGCACGCGCGGAAGGCTGCGCCGCGCGACCCAGTCAGCCAGACTCATCTCGTCGGTACGCGCCGCCAGGACGCCGGCTGCCCGCGCGCGCGGGTCCTCGGTGACGCCCCTCACGCTGCTGCCGCCGCCGGCTGGGGCTGGCGCGTCGCCTGCACGACGGCCACCTCCTCGTCGCCGCCGGGGCCGTCGAGCACCCCCTGGCCGACGAGCCACTGGGTGCGTGCGGCTGCGATGGGTCCGAGGTCGCCGCGTCGGCGCACGAGCACCTCGACCTCCAGGCCGGCCTCCTGGCAGGCCGCCGTCGTGGCGTCCAGGCGCGCGAGCGAGGAGTGCACGAGCAGCAGCGCGCCGCCCGGGGTGAGCAGCGCCGGGGCTTGGGCGCAGATGCGGTCCAGCAGCTGCCGTCCATCGGGCCCGGCGTCCCACGCGCGCGCGGCGCGCGACGGGGGGGCATCGGGCGGGGCGGGGATGTAGGGCGGATTGGTGGCGATCACGTCGAAGCGCTGCCCGGCGACAGGCTCGAACAGCTCGCCGCGCACGCCGCGCACGCGCACGCCGTTGAGACGGCCGTTCAGCCATGCCGTGGCCGCCGAGCGGCGTGAGATGTCCACCGCGGTGACCGACGCGGCGCCGGCCAGCCCGGCGCTCACCGCCATCAGGCCGCTGCCCGTGCACAGGTCGAGGACGTGCCCGCCGGGCGTGCGCGGATGCTCGGCCACCGCGATGGCGAGCATCCAGCTGTCCGAGCGTGGACGGAACACCCCGAGCGGCACGACCAGACGCACGGGGGCGTGGATGCCCGGCCGGGCACTCGGGCAATCGCGCGGGTAGATGGGCGGGATGGCCTCCCCGTCTGCCTCCGTCGACGTCTCCGCCATGCCCACGGCCGCCGAGCTGCGCGCGCGCTTCGAGACGGTCCCCCCTGGCACGATCGGCCTGGAGGAGGAGGTCATGCTCCTCGACCCGACCACGCACGACCTCGCCGGCGTGGCCCGCGACGTGCTGGCGGGCCTGGAGGGCGACCCGCGCTTCAAGCTCGAGCTGCCCGCCTCCCAGTTGGAGATCGTCACGCCACCGTGCGCGACGGTGCCCGAGGCGATCGACGCCCTGGGCCAGGGTCGCCGGGACCTGTCCGCGGCGACCGCCGGACGCTGCCTGCCCGCCGGTGGGGGCGTGCACCCCTTGGCGCGGCTGCAGGGCGAGCTCAACGACACTGCGCGCTACCGGCGCACGCTCGAGCGCCACGGCCCCGCCGCGCGCGCCCAGCTCGTACAGGCCCTGCACGTGCACGTGGCGGTGGGCGGCGGCGACCGGGCGCTGGCCGTCTACGCCGCGTTGCGCCCGTGGCTGGCCGCGCTGGCCGCGCTGGGCGCCAACGCCCCCTTCGCCGCCGGGCGCGACACCGGCCTGGCCTCCGTGCGCCCGCTCATCGGCGGGCTGCTGCCCCGCCAGGGCGTGCCGCCCGAGCTGGCCTCCTGGGAGCACTACGCCGGCGCGCTGGCCTGGCTGGCTCGCGCCGGTGCGGTCAGCTCGGCGGGTCACTGGTGGTGGGAGATGCGCCTGCATCCCCTCCACGCCACCGTGGAGCTGCGCCTGTTCGACACGCAGGTCACCCTGCGCGAGACCGCCGCGATCGCCGCGTTCGTCCACGCGCTGGCGCACGACCTGGCCGCCGGCCACGACGCCGGCGAGCCGGTGCCCGCGGCGGAGGACTGGCGACTGGCCGAGAACCGCTGGTCGGCGCTGCGCGACGGCCTCGACGCCCCGCTGGCCGACCTCGCCACCGGCGAGCCGGTCCCTGCGCGCGAGCGCCTGCGCGCTCTGGCCGACCGGCTCGCCCCGTGGGGGCGGCCCCTGGGGTGCAGCGCCGAGCTCGCGTGGGCGCGAACGCTGCTCGAGGGCGAGGGCGGCGCTGGCGCGCAGCGCCGCGCGGCGGCCCAGGAGGGGGTGGGCGGCGTGCCGGGGTGGCTGGCCCGGCGCTTCTCCCCCTGAGGCGGGCGCTGCTTGGCCACCGTGCGCCCGGGGTAGCGACCCTCCGTGGCCTGCCGCGTCGAACAGCCGCGCGGACCGGTGAGCGAGGCGTTGCGCAATGCGCTTCTGGGAGCGGGCCCCTCTCCGGAGGCCGTCCCGGTCGACCCGGTGAGCGATCCGCTGGCCGACGAGGACCTCCAGCTGGCCCTGTACTGGTGCTACGAGCTGCACTACCGGGGTCTTGAGGGCGTCGACGACCGCTGGGAGTGGGCGCCGGCGCTGCTCGCGCTGCGTGCCCGCCTGGAGGAGGCCTTCGAGGGCGCCCTGCTGTCCGCCGTGGGTGCCCCCGGCGAGGCGCCCACCCCCGACGAGGTAGACGGCCGGCTGCGCGAACTGGGCGCCGAGGACGGCGGCGGGCGGTCACTGTCGCGCCATCTGGAGCGCGAGGCCACCGTGGAGCAGATGCGCGAGTTCCTGGCCCACCGCTCGGCCTACCAGCTCAAGGAGGCCGATCCGCACTCGTGGGCGCTGCCACGGCTGTACGGGGGGCCCAAGGCCGCGCTGGTGGAGATCCAGGCCGACGAGTACGGGGGCGGGCGCGCCGAGCGCATCCACGCCGAGCTGTTCGCGGCCCGCATGCGGGCGCTGGGCCTTGACGACACCTATGGGGCCTATGTCGGGCACCTGCCAGCCACCACGCTGGCCACCGTGAACCTGATGTCGTTCCTGGGGTTGCACCGCCGCCTGCGCGGCGCGCTCGTGGGCCACCTCGCGCTGTTCGAGACGACGTCGCCGATCCCCAACCGCCGCTACGCGCAGGGGCTGCGCCGCCTGGGCTTCGACGACGAGGCGGCCACGGGGTTCTTCGTCGAGCACGTGCACGCCGACGCCGTCCACGAGGCGATCGCCTGCGTCGATCTGGCCGCCGGCCTGGCCCGCCAGCAGCCCGCGCTGGCCGCCGACATCCTGTGGGGCGCCCGGGCGCTGGGGGTGCTCGAGGGGCGCTGGAGCGCCCACCTGCTGGACGCGTGGGCGGCGGGGCGCAGCTCGCTGCGCTCGCCGCTGGGACCGCCGGTCGTCGCCGCGATCTAGCGGCTCTCGCGCCCGCTCGGGGCGCGAAAGCGCATGAGCAGGTGGGTGCCGTCGCAGAAGGGGCGCTCGCGCGAGCGCCCGCAGCGACACAGCGCGACCACCTCGCGATCCAC
The DNA here is from genome assembly GCA_035942615.1 of Solirubrobacteraceae bacterium. GTDB lineage: Bacteria > Actinomycetota > Thermoleophilia > Solirubrobacterales > Solirubrobacteraceae > Siliceabacter. Next base: position 10,686 of record DASZCY010000335.1, read on the forward strand.
CTCGATCTCACGCCCCTCCTGGTCGCGCAGCTCGACGGGTCCGCGTACCAGCAGCGGGCCGTCCCGGTAGGCGGTGATGACCGTGGGGGCCCCGTCGGCAGGCACGGCTTCGGGCTTCCCGTGGACGCCGTGCGACGAAACCGGCGAGGCAGAGGCGGCCGCTACGGCTGCCCGGCCACGCGCTCGGCGCGCGCCTGCGTGCGCATCTCGGTGAGGATGCGCTCGAGTCGGGGTTCGGCGGCGGTGTCGACGTGGCGCATGGCCGCAGCCACGCCTGGGTGCTCGGCGGCGATCTGGCGGTGCATCTCGTGGGCCACCGCCCGGTAGCCGGGATGGCCTTCGCGCCCGGAGCGCAGCTCGATGAGCTGCATGGCCTCGCGCGCGTTGAGGTCCAGCACATAGCGGATGCGATAGCCCAGGCACAGGGCGTAGACCGCCGCTTGGCCCAGACCTGCTTCGCGCAGGCGCTCGTACTCGACGCGCGAGGTCTCCAGCGCCCGGCGGTACTGCTCGCCGACGCCCGCCTCCTCGATCTCGCCGGGCACGCCGGCGCCCAGGTCAGGCGTCAGGCCCTGCCACTGCACCGTGAGCATGCGGTGGCGCTGAAGGTCGCGGAAGGCGCCGTAATCGCTGACCACCTCGAAGCGGTAGCGCAGCGCCTCGAAGCCGCGGCCGGGGCGGTGACGGCGGTTGGCGCGCTCGCCGACGAGGTCGCCCAGCAGCGCGCCGCGCTCCTGCGTGGACAGCGCGCTGACGCGCATGCGCATCTCCTCCTCGCCCACCCCGCCGGCCTCGAAGAGCAGCGCGGCCAGCAGGCGCTCCTCGTCGCCGTCGACGTGCAGCAGGCGCACCGAGGGCCCGCCCGCGGCGTCGTCGCCGGCGGCGCGGTCGAGACCCAGCCGCGCCGCCCAGCGCGTGGCCGCCTGCTCGCGTTCGCGCAGGTAGCCGATCCACTCGCCGCCGCGGTCGGGGCGCTCGACGCGCGCGACGAACGAGGGCATGACCGCCTGAACGGCTTCGAGGACCAGACGCCCGGTGTGGCGCGCCTCGGGCAGGGGGTGGGCCACCAGGTGGAGGATGAGCTGCTCATAGGCCTGACCGGAGGCGTAGATGCCCATATGCGACAGAGAGGCCGCGGGCAGCAGACCGCGCAGCAGGTCGAGGGCCTTGGCGCGGATGGCGCGGGCATGAGCGGCGGGCGACTCGCCCGCGGCGGCCGGGAAGCGCTCGCCCGCCCAGGTCTCCACCCGCGGCAGCGCGGCGGCGTAGGTCGTGAACAGGTCGTCCATGGCGCGCTCGTACTCGGGGCCCAGCTCGCGGTGGCGGAAGTAGCGAAATCCACCGCCTGGCATCGGCGCGTCGTAGGCGATGTAGCGGGTGGACTGCTCGAGGTAGGCGGCCAGGCGCGGACGCTGGAGGACCTTGGTCAACACGTTGGAGACCCACTCGCAGGCCACGTGCGCTCCGCCCAGCTGGGCCACCGAGTCGTCCCCGTAGCCCAGGAAGATCCGCTCGTACAGCGCCGCGGCGCGCTCGCCCTCGCCCGCCTCGAAGCCGGCGCTCGCCTGGTCGGGCAGCGAGTCGGCGAACTCGTCGAGGAACAGCCGGCGCAGGGTGCCCGGATAGCGCGAGTAGCGCGCGAACAGGGCGCCCTTGACCGTCTCGGGCAGGTTGACCAGAGCGAACACCGGCCGGTCGAGGTTGGTCACGTGGGGCGCGAGGCGCGCGCGCTCGGGCGCGGTGAAGCTCTCGACCGGGGCGCGCACGCGCGCAACCCTAACGCGGCCCCGGACACACGCGTTGGCAAAGCCGGGCCTGACACGAGCAGGCCTTCGGTGTGCACGCCACCCGTTGCCCTCGTCGCCGCCGGCGGGCTGGTCTCGCGGCAGCCGGCCTCGTCCTCACAGCCGGCCCGCAGGCCTTCCCCCCGCCTTGATGACCCTGACCTGCTCGGGGGTGAAGGGCGGGCTGAAGAGACCCTGCCTTTCTTGGTAGGCGCGAAACAGGTCCGCGATGAAGTGCATGCGATCAGGGAGGCTGGCCCATACTTCGGCGCCGCTCCCGCGCGGAGTGTCGGGCGTGGGGTCGATCTGATCGTGCAGGCGGCGCAGATCCGCGTTGGCGATCCGCTCGAGCCGCTCGGGGAAGTCGGCCGGTACGTCCCGCCCCAGTTTGAGCACTTCGCCTTCGGCAAGCGCGAGCGTCATCAGGCACTCGGTGATCGCTCGATGCGAAAGCTCTCTGATCTGTTCCGCGAGGTGGGCCACCGCGTTGTCGAGGGATGTCCTCCGGCCCCGAAGGGATGCCAGCAGTGTCCGCAGGAAGAGGCTCGGACGGTGAGGGAAGAGGCCCACGAGAAGACGGCGCTTGAGCGATCTCGACGTCGGCAGCGGGGCGTTGAGAGCCTCCGTGATATCGGGCTGCAGCCGGGTCTGCTCATGGAAGCCGATCTCCAGGTTCGCCAGCAGCATGAGCTCGCTCTTCGCCTTCGGGTCATCCTCGACGAGGGTTTGCTGGAAGTGGGTGAACGCCTGTCTGAGATACCTCTGTCCATCGGGTGGATCGCCCGGCCTCAGCTCCGCGCAGAAGCGCTCGATCGCCTCGCGGTCGATCGGCCCGCCTCGGCTTGCCTCGAGAAGGCGAGCGAACTCCCGGCCGATCTCTTCGAAGACTTTCTTGTTTCCCCGACCCACGGCCTCGCTGGCGCGGTCGAACGCCGCCGTGGGGTGAAGGGCTTCCCAGGTCATGTCCCAGACTCCCTCCGGGCCACCGCGCAAGCTCAGGTCGGCAACGGCGGCCACGACGCTGTTTCCGGCCTCCAGGGCCTCAGGCGAGAGCCCGAAGAGATCTTCGAAGGTTCTCGCCAGGTCTTCTCGGCGGATTGTCTGCCCAGCCTGCTTCGATGCCCATGTCGCGAAGGTGCACCAGTTGGCGGTGGCTCCGGTCAGGGCCGCGAAGCCCGAGGACAACTCGTGGTAGCACTGCGTGATCTGCAGGTTGCGTACCAGCGGATCGGCTTGTGCGGCGATCCGATCGACGTCGGCCACGGTTGGCGCGGCGGCACGATCCGGATGCTCGGCGACCGATGGGCCGAGTGCGTTTCGCGCCCTTTCCACGGCGGCTACCCCGAGTCGGGATTGCCTGTGGCCTGCTCGGGCTCGCCCTCCTGCGAGGCGCTGGTGGACGGGGCATCCGCACCCCCGTGGCCCTTCTCGCGCTCGGGCGGATCTTCGCGCTCGGTGGCCTCGCCGCCCCCGGCGGGCTGATCCTCGGGGTAGCCGGCCCCGCTGTCCGTGCCGCGGGGGTCCTCGGTGTGGTCGGGCTCGCGTTCGCTCATGGTCACGGCCTACCCACCGGCCGGCGCGGACGTGCGCTCGGTCGGGGTCGATG
>DASZCY010000336.1:0-2543 GCA_035942615.1 Solirubrobacteraceae bacterium
ACCTCACCCGCGTGCGGTTACGCAACAGCCTCCATGGGAAGCGGTAGTGGCGCGACGCGGGGCGGCGCGCCTGCTCCTCGCGAAACGGGGGAGCGGGCGCGAACAGAGGGCGAGTGGTCGTTCGTGCGCGAACCAGCCGCCCGGCGGCACGACCATCTGGCCGAGACGCGACCATTGCGGGGATGGCCGACTTCCCTTCCGTGAAGGCAAGAGCGCTGTTGAAAGTGCTCAGCCGCAAGCCACTCGGCTATCGCGTTGTCCGGCAGTCGGGCTCCCACCGACGGTGGGTGGCGAACTGGACGGTGGTCGCCGATTCCTACGAAGAGGCGCACCGGCTCGCGGACGAGGGTGTGCGCTTCGCGCTCGACCGGGAGGACGTGGAGATCAAGCACTTCGTTCCGGCACCGGCTGCCTGAAGATTCCAGGGACCAAACGGCTGCCCCGCGCCGCGCAAGGCAGCAGCGCCGCAGTTCCGGTTCGCATGGATAGGGGAAGTCGGCACAGCGCCGGAGGCGCCGCTGCTGCCAGGCGAAAGGAGCAGTCCGGGATGCGAGACTGTGAGCATGTCCAGGCACGTCGCGCACGTGGAGGCGAAGGGCCTGCCGACCCCAGGGCGCGTTCGGCGTCAGCGCCGCATCCTGGCTGGGCTTTCGTCTCGTTATTCAGCGTTGACTCCGGATGCCGGCGGGGCTCCTGAGCAGCCTTTACGGCCGATTGCCAGCTTCGGGTTTTCGACCAGGACTCCGCCGGAAGACTCCGTACGGAAGCTTGTTGCGCTGCTAGACGAAGTGGACCCAGAGTGGCGGTCTTTCGGCAAGGTCTGGGACGGCGTGCGCGGCGGAATTGCCAACGCCGTTCGCGAATAGCGCTTCCGCTCCGAGGCAGGAGGGGTAGCGCTGCGTTGATCGGCCGCACTGCCCCTTCGGACGGAGGCTGTCGGAAAAAGGGGTGTGCTGTCCGGTCGGCTTAGGACCCTTTGGTCATGGCTATGAATTTCATCGGCTGTGATCGCGATCAGGTGTTTTTGATGCCGCCCTCGCTGCGGGAGTGGGTGCCCGAGGATCACCTGGTGTGGACGGTCTTGGATGCCGTCGCGGAGATGGATCTGGGCGCCTTTTATGCGGGCTATCGCGTCGACGGCCACGGCCGTCCGGCCTACGAGCCGTCGATGATGGTGGCGCTTTTGCTCTATGCCTTTGCCCGCGGGAATCGTTCCTCGCGCGCGATCGAGCGCGCCCTGGTCGAGGATGTCGCCTACCGCGTCGTGGCGGGCAACCTCGTGCCCGATCACTCAACGATCGCCGACTTCCGCGTGCGCCACGAGGCCGCGCTGGCAGAGCTATTCACCGGCGTGCTTGGGCTTTGCGGGCGGGCGGGGCTGGTGTCGGTCGGCGTCGTCGCGATCGACGGGACGAAGGTTGCGGCGAGCGCCTCGCGCGAGGCCAACCGCAGTTACGAGCAGATCGCCCGCGAGATCCTCGCCGAGGCGGCGGAGACAGACCGCTGCGAGGACAAGCTCTATGGGCAGGCGCGCGGCGATGAGCTGCCCGAGCGCCTGCGCACGAGCGAGGGACGCAAGGTGGCGTTGCGAGAGGCAAAGGAAAAGCTCGAGCGCGAGCGTGCGGGCAAGCAGGGCGCAGCGTCACAGACCAAGCCAGACGCGCCTGAGCGCGCCGGCGCCAAGCTCGATCCGGAGCGCTTTGTCACCCGCAGCCACGGCCGCCGCGCCTGGTTTCGCGAGGCGCGCCGTGGGCTTGAGGAGCAGCGGGCGCTTGAGGCGCGGTCGGTCGCGCGCTCACGTGGCCAGCGGCTGGTGGAGGCGGCGCGCCGGCTGGAGGAGGAACTGGCGGTCGAAGCCAAGGCAAATGCGGCCTACGAGGCGTGGCGGGCGCGCGGTGTCGCCGCGGACGGCTCGCGCCGGATGGCGCCTGGCACGACCAAGCCCTACCGACCGCCGGAGCTGCCCGAGGGCCAGGTCAACACCACAGATCCTGACTCGCGGATCATGATGACGACCGGCCAGCGGGCGCTGCAGGGCTACAACGCCCAGGCCGCGGTCAACGAGCGTCAGATCGTGGTCGCCGCAGAGGTGACAATCGACTCGCCCGACTTCGGCCACCTCAAGCCGATGGTCGAGGCCACCCAACGCGAACTCGAGAGCGCCGGCGCAGGGTTGCCGGGCGTGATAGTCGCCGATGCCGGCTACTGGCACAAGCGCCAGATGGAGAACGTCGTCTGCCGCGGCATCCAGGTGCTGATCCCACCCGACTCCGGTCTGCGCAAGAGCGCCCGCCCAGGTTGGGAGGGCGAGCTCTACGCGTTCATGCGCCGCGTGCTCTCAACCGACCACGCCAAGGCGCTCTACCGAAAACGCCAAGCGACGGTCGAGCCGGTCTTCGGACAGATGAAATTCAACCGACGGCTCGACCGCTTCCAACGCCGTGGAAAATCTGCATGCAGGTCGGAATGGCGACTGTTCGGCGCCAGCCACAACCTGCTCAAGCTCCACAACCACCGCATAGCCGCCCTCGGGGCCTGAAACC
>DASZCY010000337.1:0-11589 GCA_035942615.1 Solirubrobacteraceae bacterium
CAGCTTCGTCGCCACTTGGGAGCCGTCCTGCACCTTGCCCGGCGGCTCTCCCAATGAGCCGGCGTCTAGGTTGGGGCCTTGTCCGGGCGCCAAGACGTCGCTTGGGCGTCGACTGCTGGGTGGCGGGCGGTCGTCGCGAGGGAGCCTGAGTGCGCCCGCGGATTGCCGCCGGTCGGGTCGGGCGGTTAAGGCAACTGAGATGATCGTCGCGTTATGACCGTCGCGCTGATCCTGACCGGCTCGCCGGGTCCCGGGAAGTCCTCGATTCTCGAGGCGCTGACGACGCAGCTTGAGATCGACGGCGTCGAGTACTCGGCGTTGGAGTCAGAGCAGCTCGCGTGGGGATCGCCGTGGCTTTCGGCCGAGCAGTGGCTGCCCCTGCTGGCTGCGGTGACGGCGCTGCAGCGCGACGTCGGGAGGCGCCTGTTTCTCATCGCCGCGACCCCACGCGACCCAACCCGACCAGCGTCCAGCGGCCGCGCCGGCGCGCCCGCCGTCGGGTCTTGGCGACCCGAGGATGGCACGCCCTGCGGGCGCGCGCTCGGGGTTCGCACAGGCCCCGCCGCCGGGGCGGGCCCCGACACCGGGAGGCCGATCATGGCCCGCAAGACCAAGCTCACCCAGGCCCAGCGCGAGCAGCGCCGCGCCGAGGACCGCCACCGCCTCGAGCAGGCCGCCCGGGCGCTGCTGTCAAGCGACGGGTGGGCGCGCTGGGTGCGCGTACGCGCAACCAGCGGGCTGGCGCGCTACAGCCTGCTTATCTGAAGGGGGCGATGTCATCGACGGCCCGTGATGTGGCTGCAGCAGTCGACGACATGTCGTCGACACCGGTCGGCCCAGCCCAGCGTAGAGCGCCAGGGACCGGGCAGGCTCAATCTCGACAGCCGCGCCGAGCGCTGTTAGGTCGACCACACCCGAGACTCGCCGACAGGTCTGGAAGCGGCCCCGGTCTTTGCCCTCGGCGCGAACAACGACGGGAATTAGCGCTTGAGTTGCGTTCGAAGCTCCTGCGCAAGCTTCACTGCGGCTTCGATCTCGACACGTCTGATCGACACGCTCTCAACATTGATTCCGAAGGGCACGCCGAGGGTGCGGCAATATGACATGAGTTCGGTCGCCGTCGTGCGCGCCTGCTGGTACGAGGCCTCGAGTGGATCAGCAGCATGCTTGAGATCGTTCTCGATCCACCTCGGAACGCCGACACCCAGCCACCGGAGAAAGTCCAGGGTCTTCATCGACCCGCAGACCGAAAACGTGAAGACGAAAGGCGCCGGTGGCAGGCCTCGCGCCTTGCACTCGTAGTAGTAATCCGAGACAAGGTCCTTTGCCGCGTTGATGTCGTAGACCACCTGGGTCACGAAGAACCGACAGCCCGCGTCCTGTTTGGCGAGGAGCCGTAGGTGTTCATCTTCGCGGCGGCTATGGCGCTCCGGGATCGCCACGCCACCCAGCGACAACCGTGGGTTGACTTCGCGCCGCAGCGCTTGAGCGCCCATGAGCGAGGTCCTCGCCCTCGAGCTACTTGAGGCTGCTCCGACGAGGACTGTCATCAACCGCGTCGGATCTTGCGCCGAGAGCCAGGAGCGCAAGTCTTCGGGGGCGTACTTGCCGACGGCGCGGTAGACGATGACCGGTTTCGCCCATGTCCCGAGATGATCGGCAAGGTAATCGGCTGGGTCCAGCGTCGGCATGAACGGAAAGGGACGCTCGGCCGGATTCCGCTCCGTTTCGTCATCGATGTCGTAAAGGATCAGGCCGTCCAGCTCGAGCGGTTGAAGTCGAGCGACCGTTGTGTCGGCGATCTCTTGCGCACGATCGCGATCCGTTGCGAGACGCGGCGGGGTGAGGGCAAAGAGCAGAAACTCGCCCTGGCCGTGCTCAATACGGCGGATCAAATCCACGAGAATCCCCGGGTGCGGTCGTGAGCGCGTCGATACGCGATGGGCGAGGTTTGACAAAGTTGGCGTGATGGACGCGCAGAGGCGAGCCGACAGCACCCGGTTCGAGCTCGTAGACACTGGCGCCGAGCTCTCGGGCGCCGGCCTGAGCGCCCACACGAGCGGTGCGGCGACCAGGGTTTGTCCGCCTCCCAGCATGGTCGCGTGAAGTCAACGGACATCGGTTGCTCCTATGTCAAGGCCGGCGTGCTGTGAAGGCCGCTGGCGGGTTGGGTGAGCAGGTGCGAGTCTTCGGGGGTCATGGAGCGGTCAGCGCGACCGGGCGTCGCGCTGCTGGCCGTAGGCGAGCGCGAGCTCGGTCTTGAGGCTGTTCTCCTCGCGCCGTCGTTGGTTCTCGTCGCGCAGCGATTGGAGGCGCTGGCGCAGCGACGCTTCGCTAGCGCGCTGCCGCGCCGGAACGCTGTCGGTGCGGACCGGGCCGCGATCGCGCAGCGCCTCGATCTGCTGTCGCAGCCTGGGTTGGGTGTAGAGCCATTGGCGCGAGACGCCGGCGCGGCGAGCGACGCTCTGGAAGCTGATCGCGGCGCCTTCGGCGTCGAGTTCGCGCAGCGCCCGTTCAGCCCGCTCGATGGTCCGCCGGTGGCGCTCAAGCAGCGCTCGCGTGAGCTGCTCGGGTCCGGCAGGCAGCACGTCGCGGGCGGCCAGCCAGCTGGTGAAGCGTCGCAGCGAGCTGGTCGACACCGACACCGACACCGACGCCGGTGACTTGGTGGCCGTGGTGATCCGCCAGCGCGCCCAGCGCTTGGCCAGCTCGCGCAGCCAGTCGGGCTGGATGTCGGAGAAGTAGATGCGCTTGGTCGGCTGGTGGGCGTAGCGGCCGCCGGTGTCGATGCGGTTCGTCGGCCACGTGTCCCAGTCCCAGGCCTCGCCACCGTGGCGCTCGTCACGCAGCCTCGCCAGAACGCCGCGGCAGTAGCGAAGCCAGCCCAGCGGGTTCCCGCGCGTGCTCGGCGTGAAGCGCCCACCAGCGGCGCTGGCCCAGGCGGCGTCGCTGCCGATCAGCAGCGAGTCGACCGGCCGCTCGCCAAGCCAGCGCGCGACCTGCCCAAAGATCAAGAGCGTGATCGCCGCGCCGCGCTGATCGTGGCGGCATTGCAGTGCGTAGCCGAGCTCGAGCGCGACGACCGTCCCGACGCCGCGCAGGTCAAAGCGCGGGCGGAGCTGCTGGCGCGCCGTGGCCAGATGCGCGACGTAATCAGCAGGCTCAAGGCCGGGCCGCCTGGTGGCCAGCCAGCCGAAGCTGCGGTGGTGGGTGTCGCACAAGCCCTGGCCGGCGATCGCCGGAAACCGGCACCCGGACACCGCGCATGCGGTGCTGCTGGTGCGAACGGCCGGCGCCGCCCGGGCAAACGTCGCGATCGGCGGGCAGCCGGCGCGCTGCCAGTGACGGCGGTGGGCATAGCACAGGCCGTGCGTGTCGACCGATCGCCGGCAGCCGACCGCGGCGCACGCGACCGCGATGCGCTCGCCGCGCAGGCTGCGCGCGCCATGACGCAGCCACCCCCGCAGCGGCGGCTGGCCGTCCGCGCCATGCCCTGGCGTGCGCCTGGCACAGATGGCCGCGCATCGCCTCGGTGCGCTGCAGCCCGCGAGCCATGCAACCGCCGACCACGCACCGCGGCCCGAACAGCACCGCGTCGTCGGGATCGGGGAAGAACACCTCCACCTGAAACTCCGCCCGGACGGCTTCGCGCAGCACCCGCTCCCAGCTGACCGGTCGCTCGGGCAGCCCGCCGGACACGGCGACCAACGGACGCCTGGTCACGTCAGCGCCTCCAGACGCTCAAGGACACCGGCGCGCTCAAGCTCGGCGCGCAGGTCCTCCGGCGAGGCGTGCACAACGCCGAGCTGGGCGCCGCGATCCTGCGCAAGCTGGCCAAGGTGCGCGTCGACGAGCGCGTGCTGCGCATCCTGACCGCCGTGGACCTCCACGGCGAGCTGGACCAGATCGCCGCCCGCGGCGCGCGCTACTGCTTCTCCGGCTGGCCGCACGAGACCCACACCAAGACGGGCAAGACCAAGGTCGAGTACCCCAGCGCCACCCAGGCCGGCGGGCGCGCCCGCGAGTTCCTGACCGGCGCCAACAGCAGCGGGGACATCGCCGGGCGCGCGATCGCGCTGCTGGTCTGCGCTCACTACGCCAGGGAGGAGTGCGTCGCGCGCTCGGCCCAGGCCGCCTACACGCTGCGCCCGGGCGGCTACGCCTACGGTCCGGCGCGGGGGCTGCCGTGGACCGGCGAGGTCCTCGCCGAGCTCGAGGCGCTGGCGCAGGAGCGTCTGCCCGAGCACCTCACCGCACACGTGCGCGAAGCGCGGGAGCAGGCCCAGCGCGAGGATGCCGAGCGCCAGGAGGCCCGCCGGCGCGCCGAGCAGGCCCACGAGGAGCTGCGCGGCCGCCTGCAGGCCATGAGCGCCACCGAGCGCCTGGAGGCCCTGCAGACCTTCGGCACCGAGCACGGCCGCCACAGCGAGGTCGCGTGGCGCCTGCGCGAGCACATCGCCCAGCTCAACGCCGCCGACGAGCAGGCTGCCGCGCAGCGCCGAGAGCTGCTTGGCGACGGTCGCCGGCGAGCGCCCCGCGCGCTCGAGCGCGTCGCGGTAGCCGCGCACCGCCGCGGGCGTGAGGTCGGCGGGCGTCGCGTCGGGACCCAGGAACGCGCAGAACGCGCGATAGACGGCGGCGTAGGTGCGCCTGGTCTCCGGCGAGCGCTGGCGCGCGGCGACCTCGCCCGCCACGGCAGCCAGGCCGGCTGGGTCGACGAGCTCGCCGGCGAGCGCCGCCGCCGGCGGCGGTACGGGAGAGGAGCTGCGGGCGAGCTCGAAAGACGCCATGCAACGCAAGCCTTCCAGCCCGACCGGACGTGTGTTCGTGTCCGGGAATGCGCCTTCTCGGACGTGCCCCTACGCGCCCGGCCCCGATGACACCGGGTGTCGGGGGCCCGGTGAAACGGCAGGACGCGCGCAGGTCAGGTGGCAGAGCGCCGAACTCGTCGGCGCTCTGCGCTGCATTGCCGTAGAGGGATCCCCTGCGGGACGGTGTCGCGTGAGCGGTTCGGCGAATTCAATCGGTCGTCGCAACGCTCGATCAAGAGGAGTTGCGATGGGCGAGAAGCGACGGGCAGCAGATCGGGCAGGGAGGCCGGCGATGTGCTCGCCGGGGCGTCCGCCGGTGGGCAGGCTGGAGCATCGGCAGCGGTTCTGGGCGGCGATCGCGCGCGGGCTGTGCAGCGAGGATGCTGCCGCGGAGGCGGGCGTGTCGACGACGGTCGGCGTCCGGTGGTTTCGGGAGGGTGGTGGGATGGCGTCCGTCTCGCTGGCCCCGGCGTCGGGGCGGTACTTGTCATTCGCGGAGCGCGAGGAGATAGCTCTTAAGCGCTCCGCGGTGACGGGGTCAACGAGATCGCGCGTGCGCTTGGCCGCTCTGCGTCGACGGTCTCCAGACGGCTGCAACTCCGCCGTCGCCCTACGGGCTCCGGCTCCGACGCAGCCGTCCGAACCTGGCCCTACTGTTCACCACGCCAGATAACACGGTCTCCGTCGAACCCGGTCCGGCTCACGGCAGTCCCGCCATCCGCATCTGCCGCTGTGGGCGCGCCTATGTGATCGGGGTGTTCGCCAGCGACACGACAGTCCCTACCACCAAGGCTGCCGCAACGGCCGGCATGAACCACCCCGGGCGCGCCCGGGCGCGCCACAGCGACCAGATGGCGACCAACGCGAGCAGGACGCCGAACACGATGCTGCCAACGTGGCCGACGTCGGTCAGCGGCCGCGCCTCTTCGCACACGGGCGGGCAGAAGACGATCGGAAAGCCGTTGGTCAGCGCCGCCCAGCCGGCGCCGAGGATCCCGGCGCTAGCGACGCCGCTGCCGTTGCCCCGAGCGCCCGCCATGAAGGAAATCGCCCACCAGAGCTGGATGAGCGCAACGCCGACAAGCGTTGCCGCCTCGCTCAGAGTCAGCGTCCCGCGCAGGTCGAACAGGCCGACGCCGAAGTCGATGACGATGTGCAGCGCGCTGACGAACATCGTCGTCAGGCCGACCCAGAGCCATACCGGCATCCGCCAGTCGCGGCCGGACCACGCGAGTTGTTCGTTTCCCACTTTCTCATCGTCGGCACGTGTCTGCGCGCTCATTGGTGGGCGCGCCTGCGGCACTTGTTCGATCGGATCAGGCCGCCGCGTGGGCCTTAGTAGTGCCCAGCCGAGGGCGGCGAACATGAGCATCCAGATGCCGATCGCGATGCGGCCGAGCACGAAAGGGCCCATGATCGCCGGGGTCATGGGCACGAAGACGTAGACGCCGGTCGCGAGAGGGAGTGCGCGGCGCCATCCCTCCCACCGGCGCGCGCGGAAGATGGCGGTTCCCGCGGCCACCAGCCCGACGCCGATGACGAGCGTCGAGACGCCGTAGAGCATGTCGAGAGTGTCGGTACGGGGGCTCGGATAGGGCGAGTCCGCGGCGCCGATCGCGATGAGCTCGACGATCGCCAGAAGCACCATCCCCGCGCTCGCGCCGGCCAGGCCCCACGGGCCCGCACGTCCGGGTCCGAACGGTCGTGTCCGCCACAGCGTCACGAGGCCTGCGACCAGCGCGAGGTGCTGGACGAAGAAGAACGCCTGGATCGCCCCGAACGGGCCGCTCTCCAGGGGATGGCTGTAGACGCCGTCATCCACCTCTGCCGGAACGACCGCGAGGAAGATCGCGGAAGCGAGTCCCAGCAGTCCGGCCCCTAGGCACACGGCACCCGCGCGCGCAGTGAAAGCGTCCTCGGAGGTGGAGGGTGCGGTGAGCGATCGAGCCGACAAGCAGACCTGCCTTCCGTCCTGTGGCCCTCCTACCATAAGGAGAGCCTGATAATAAGGCGACCTTACTAAATGAGCGAGAAGAAGACAACCGACCGCGGGAGCGACCTCAACACGGTCGCGATGCTTGGGCGGGCGTACAGCCTCCTCGGCTTCAAGATCGTCGACGGCGTGGTCGGGTCCGGCTTCCCACAGAAGCCGTCCCACTCCGCAGTCTTCGCGCAGATCAAAGCCGAGGGGTCACGCCTGACCGAGCTCGCGCGCGGCGCCAACATCACGCCGCAGGCGATGGGCGAGCTCGTGGACGAGCTGGAGGAGCTCGGCTACGTCGAGCGGCGGCCGGATCCCACGGACCGTCGCGCAAAGCTCATCGTCCTCACCGGAAACGGCCGCGCCTGCATCGAAGCCGGCCGGGCGACAATCGAGGGACTGGAAGACGAGATTGTGCGCATCCTCGGTGAGCGGGGCCACCGGCAGCTGCGGGTGCTGCTGTCGAAGCTGCTCGCCGCCGGCTGACCAATGCCTACCCGATCCGACATCGGCGGAGCATTAGCCGCGGCCTGACGCTCGGCGCGCTTCCGCTTTGAGGCAAAAGGGGAAGCTCGAGGAGCGGTCGCCTCAGCTGAGTGGGCGTGGCTGGTACCGGCGGGATGCAAGGGAAGCCACCCCCGCGATCGTGGCTACCCCCGCCAGGGTGCCGACCGCGATCAAGGCGGCACCGATGGGCCAGAGCGACGCGCCGTAGGTCTCAGAGTCGGTAGCGGCGTCTGCTGAGAAGCAGAGCGTCATCACCGTGGGGATAGCGATCATCGCGGCGCCGGCATGGTTGCGCCAACCGGCGACAACCGCGACAAGGCTCAAGCCAGTCGCCAGACCGATCACCTGCCAGGGCTGGTACGGGCCGCTCACAACCCCGCCCGGACCGACGTCGTAGCGCTGGTCCCAACCCAGCCACACGGCGTAGTGGGCGACGGCGATCGCGGCGAGAATCCCTAGCGCCCGCAATACACCAGGCTTGCGTGAGCCGACACCCTCAGGGCACGGTGGGGCGCCCGAGGGTTGCCCCGGAGGTGACGCCGACATTTCGCAAGCATGGCACCCGCCCAGTCATCGCGCGTTGATTGCTTCCGCTTCGAGGCAGGAGCGGGAGTGACGGCCGGCGCTTCTCCTTTGCGCGGAGGCTGTTGCACAAAGGGGCTGGGTCTGTCCGGTCGAGTTAAGACGATTGGGGCATGGCGCAGAACTTCATTGGGTGTGATCGTGAGCAGGAGTTGTTGTTGCCCCCGAGCTTGCGCGACTGGCTGGCCGAGGGGCATTTGGCGTGGTTTGTGATCGACGCCGTCGCGCAGCTCGATCTGTCGGGTTTCTATGGCGCTTATCGCGTCGACGGGCATGGCCGGGCGGCGCACGATCCGGCGATGATGGTCGCGCTGTTGCTCTACTGCTATGCGATCGGGGAGCGCTCGTCACGGCGCATCGAGCGGCGCTGTGTGGAGGATGTGGCTACGCGGGTGATCTGCGCCAATCAGGTGCCCGATCACACGACGATCGCGCGGTTTCGCCAGCGCCACGAGGCGGCGCTGGGCGGCCTGTTTGGCGAGGTGTTGGCGCTCTGTGCGGAGGCGGGGCTGGTGGCCGTCGGGACGATCGCGATCGACGGCACGAAGGTCCACGCCAACGCCTCGCAGCACGCCACGCGCGACTTCGAGCAGATCGCGCGCGAGATCCTTGAGCAGGCCGACGCGGTCGACGTGGCCGAGGACGAGCAGTTTGGTGAGGCCCGCGGCGACGAGCTGCCGCCCGAGCTGGCGACCGCGCAGGGCCGGCGGGGGTGGCTGCGTGAGGCCAAGCGCCGCCTGGATGAGCGCCGCGCCCAAGAGGCCCGGGCGATCGCGCGCTCACGCCCTGACCGTCTGCGTGAAGCCAAGCGTCGCCTGGAAGAAGAGCACGCGGTCGAGTGCCAGGCCAACGCCAACTACGAGGCCTACCGGGCGCGCGGGGTGATGAAAGACGGCCGGCGCTTTGGTCGCCCGCCCAACCCCTACCAGCCGCCCCCGACACCGGCGGGCAAGATCAACGTCACTGATCCCGACTCGCGCAACGTCAAGACCTCCCGCGGATGGATACAGGGCTACAACGCCCAGGCCGCCACCAACGAAAAGCAGATCGTGATCGCCGCCGAGGTCACCGTGGACTCGCCGGACTTCGGCCATCTCGAGCCGATGGTCAGCGCGGCGCGCAACGAACTCGAGCACGCCGGCGTCCAAGACAGACCCGAGGTGGTGCTCGCCGACGCGGGCTACTGGCACCAAGACCAGATGGAGCGCATCGTCAGCGACGGCATCGCCGTCCTCGTTCCCCCCGACGCGGGCAAACGCCGCGGAGCGCGGCCGGGCTGGGAAGGGGGCGCCTATGCCTTCATCCGCACCGTCTAGGCCACCGAGCACGGCGGCGGGCTCTATGCCAAACGCCAAGCCATGGTCAAACCGGTCTTCGCCGACACGAAGTTCAACCGCCGCATCGACCGGTTCTTACGCCGCGGCAGAGCCGCGGCACGATCCGAATGGCGGCTGGTCACCGCGACGCACAACCTGCTCAAGCTCTGGCGGCACACCACCGCCCCCACGGCGGCCTGACCGACCCCCGCCAGCGCCTCCCCCGCGCCACACCCCGTCCGCGCTGGCCCTCACCTTCACTACCCCGCTCCACCCAGACGCCGCGCGCCAGACCTTTGCGCAACAGCCTCAGGCAAAATGCGGGTCTCCGGTCGTTTGAGTGGATCGGCTGACGCCTGAAGGGCGGCAGCGTGCAGGGCTTTCTGTGCTCGGTGCCCTGGTTGGGAACTGCGCGGGCGTTGAGGGACCCGCACGACCGTCGGTCGGCAAGGCTGCTGGGTGTTCGAAGCTCAGCGACCTTCTGGGAGGGACGACGTGCGGGTCACCACCGCATTCAACTGCCTGCTGGCGCTCCAGGGCGCCCGCGTCATCGACGTGCTGTTTGGCCCAGAGGGCGTCACGGTCCGCGTGGCGCTGCGCCGCCGGCGCGCGGCCTGCTCGGTCTGCGGGCAGGTCTGCCGCCAGGTCCATGATCGCGCCCGGCGCCGCTGGCGTCATCTCGACGTGGGCGCCCAGCGGTGCTTTGTCGAGTATGAGCTGCGCCGGGTGCGCTGCCCCGACTGTGGCGTGCGAGTCGAGGCGATCCCGTGGGCGCGCGTCGGGGCACGCCACACGCGCGACTTCGAGGATCTGGTGGCCTTTATGGCCCAGCAGATGGCCAAGACGCCCATCTGCTCGCTGCTGCGGATTGGCTGGGACACCGTCGGGACGATCGTCGCTCGGGTCGTCGCCGATCACCTCGACGGCCGCCGTCTCGAGGGCCTGTTGATGATCGGTGTCGATGAGATCAGCTACCGGCGCGCGCAGCGCTACCTCACCCAGGTCTGCGACCACCAGACCGGGCGGATCGTGTGGGTCAAGCCCGGCCGCGATGCCGCCACGTTGCAGGCGTTCTTCGACGAGCTCGGCCCCCGGCGGGCGTCGATCCGGGCGATCTCGATCGACATAAACGGCGGCTATCACAAGGCGATTCAGGCCGCCAAGGCCACCCACCCGGACTTCGAGCCCGAGGTCTGTTTCGACGCCTTTCACGTCGTCCAGCTCGCCGGGCGCGCCGTCGACGACGTGCGCCGCGCCGAGTGGAACACCCAGGGTAAGTCCAAGACCGGTCAGGGACGCTGGGTCAAGGGACTGCGCTGGTCGCTGCTCAAGGCCCCCGAGCGCCAGACCGCCCGCCAGCTGGCAGCGCTGCACGAGGCAAGCCACGCCAACAAGCGCCTCTACCGGGCGTTCTTGCTCAAAGAAGAGCTCAGGCTGCTCTACCACCTCGAGGACACCGCGACCGCTGAGGCGCACCTCAACGCGTGGCTGGCCTGGGCCTCACGCAGCCAGCTCAAGCCGTTCATCAAGCTCGCGCGCACCATCCGCCGCTACCGCGAAGGCATCCTCGCCGCCATCCGCCTCGGGCTGTCCAACAGCCGCATGGAAGCCCTCAACTCCAAGGTCCGCCTGCTCTCCCATCGCAGCTTTGGCTTCCACGGCCCCAAGCCGCTCATCGCCCTCATCTACCTGTGCTGCACTGGCCTCACACCGCGACTTCCGCTGCGATGACTTCCACACGAACGACCGGAGCGCCCAAAATGCGGCAGCGCCGGATGGACGCTCCGGGGCGATCTGGACCCAAGGGGAGTCGTCTCGTAAGGGGAACCCGCTCTGAGGCACTTCACCTGCACCTCGCGTCCTCCCCCCACCGTCGCCGCACGGCTGTCCCGCAAGACCCGCCCGGTGATGAGTCCCGATGACCGGGCCGTACACGGAGCGGCTCGAGCGGTACGCTCCGGCTGCCCGACACGTCCGAGAATTGCCTTATCTGTAGGCACGGAGACCGTCAACGCTGCTCCTCTTGCCTCGAAGCGGAAGCCGGGCCGAGGTCGCCATCCGCTCTACTTCAACCCGTGGTGGGCGACACGCTGACGAACAAGGACGTGAACCGCGCCTTGCGTGAGGTTGTCTGGTCGGCCCTCAAGACGGAGGGCTTCGAGCGCCGAACAGGCCGGACGGCTTGGAGAGATCGGCCAGATCAAATCGAGGTGGTGACCTTCTGGTCCCATAACGCCTACAACGCCGGCGTCCTCAGGATCAACACGCTCTCCTTCCAGCTCCAGCTTGGCGTCCACCCCCGATGCCGCACTGACGAGCACACTCCGGTCAAGGAAGGTCTGCTGCGACCGAAAGAGGCGGCGTGCGACTTTCGGCTCACGTTGGTCAAGCC
>DASZCY010000338.1:0-6635 GCA_035942615.1 Solirubrobacteraceae bacterium
TCCCCTGGGAGGACGCCAAGGTCCACGTGCTCACCCACGGCCTGCACTACGGCACCGGCGTCTTCGAGGGCGTGCGCTGCTACGCCACGCAGATCGGGCCGGCGGTCTTCCGCCACCGCGACCACCTCGACCGCCTGCTCAACTCCGCCAAGCTGTACTACATGCAGGTGCCCTACGATCTCGAGGAGCTGCGCCGGGGCACGCTGGAGCTGATCGCGGCCAACGGCCTGCGCTCCTGCTACATCCGCCCGCTGGTCTTCCGCGGCTACGGCCAGATGGGCCTCAACCCCCTGGAGGCGCCCGTCGAGGTGGTCATAGCGACGTGGGAGTGGGGCGCCTACCTGGGAGAGGAGAGCAAGCGCCGGGGGATCCGCGCCAAGGTCTCCAGCTGGCGGCGCATCAGCCCCGACAGCCTGATTCCCCATGCCAAGGCCTCCGGCCAGTACCTCAACTCGGTGCTGGCCAAGATCGAGTCGCTCAAGAGCGGCTACGAGGAGGCCATCCTGCTCGACGACCACGGGCAGGTGTGCGAGGGCACGGGGGAGAACGTCTACGTCGTGCGCGAGGGGCGCATCATCACGCCGCCCCAGACGGCCTCGATTCTCGACGGCATCACCCGCCGCGCGGTCATGCAGATCGCCCGCGACCTGGGCTTCGAGATCGAGGAGCGGGCCATCGCACGGGCCGAGCTGTACCTGGCCGACGAGGTGTTCATGACCGGAACCGCCGCCGAGCTGGTGCCCGTGCGGGAGGTCGACGACCACCCGATCGCCACCGGCGAGCCGGGGATCGTCACCCGCAGCGTGCAGACGGCCTTCGAGGATGCCCTGCACGGACGCTCGGAACGCTACCGCGAGTGGCTCGACCCCGTCCCCGTGCGAGAGCGCGCTCCCTCATGAGCGCAACGCCCGCTGTCGAGCTGTACGACGCAACCCTGCGTGACGGCATGGGCGGCGGGGGCATGACGCTGACCGCCGAGGAGAAGCTGCGCGTGGTGCACCGCCTCGACGAACTGGGCGTCCACCTCATCGAGGCCGGCTTTCCGGCCTCCAACCCCAAGGAGCGCGAGCTCTTCGAGCTGCTGGCCGGCCAGACGCTCGCCCACGCCGACATCGCCGCCTTCGGGATGACCCGCCGCGCCGGGGTGGCCGCAGCGCAGGACGAGGGCCTGCGCGTGCTGGCCGGCTGCTTTGCCCCGGTGTGCACACTGGTGGGCAAGGCCTCGACGCTGCACGTCGACCGCGTCGTGCGCGTCTCGAGGGAGGAGAACCTGGCCATGATCGGCGAGTCGGTCGCCTTCCTGGTCGCCCAGGGCAAGCGGGTGATCTTCGACGCCGAGCACTTCTTCGACGGCGCGAGCATCGACCACGACTACGCCCTGGCCTGCCTGCGTGCCGCCGCCGCTGCCGGCGCCGAGCGGGTCGTGCTGTGCGACACCAACGGGGGCTCGCTGCCCGGCCAGGTCGGTGCCCTGGTCGCCGACGCGGTGGCCGAGGTGGGAGCACCGGACGGCATCGGCGTGGGTATCCACTGCCATAACGACACCGAGTGCGCGGTGGCCAACTCGCTGGTCGCCGTGGAGGCCGGCGCCTCCCAGGTGCAGGGCACCGTGAACGGCATCGGGGAGCGCACCGGCAACGCCAACCTGATCTCGCTGCTGGCCAACCTGCAGCTCAAGCTCGGACGCCGCGTGGTCTCCGACCAGCAGCTCGCGCGCCTGACCGAGACCGCCCACTTCCTCGACGAGCTGCTCAACCGCACACCGGACCCCGAGCAGCCCTACGTGGGCAAGCACGCCTTCGCCCATAAGGCGGGCATGCACGCCGCCGGGGTGCGTCACGAGGCCGCCGCCTTCGAGCACCTCGACCCCGCGCGGGTGGGCAACCACCGTGACGCGCTGGTCAGCGAGCTGGCGGGGCGGGGCACGGTGCTGGGCAAGGCCGAGGAGGCCGGGGTGGTCCTCGACGACGCCGCGGCCGCGCGGGTGGTGGAGCGCGTCAAGGCCCTCGAGCACGCCGGCTACCAGTACGAGGCCGCCGACGGCTCCTTTGAGCTGCTCATGCGCCGCGAGGCCGGCGACTACCAGCCGCTGTTTCGCCTGGAGTCCTGGCGCGTGCTGGTCGAGAAGCGCGCCGACGGGCGGGCGGAGAGCGAGGCCACCATCAAGCTGTGGGCGGGCGGCGAGCGCTTCGTGCACACCGCAGAGGGAAACGGCCCGGTCAACGCGCTGGACGCCGCGCTGCGCGGTGCCATCACCGCCATCCACCCGCACCTGGCCGACATCGACCTGGTCAACTTCAAGGTACGCATCCTCGACGAGAGCAAGGGCTCGGATGCGATGATCCGCGTGCTCATCGACGCCTCCGACGGCGAGGAGGTGTGGGGCTCCATCGGCGTGTCCACCAACCTGATCGAGGCCTCCTGGGAGGCGCTGGTGGACTCGCTGGAGGCGCGCATGCAGGCGGGCCGGCGGCCGTCGCCCACCTCGCCGCCGCTGACGGCGTGACGGGCGCATCCCGCCAAGCGCGGGCCGAGCCCGGGGACGGCCGGTGAGCGCCGCCGCGTCCGAGGCCATCCCGCTCGCCGGACCGGTCCTCGGGCCGGAGGAGGAGGCCGGCGTGCTCGAGGTGCTGCGCTCCGGCCAGCTCTCGCTGGGCCCACGGGTGCCCGCCTTCGAGCGTGCCTTCGCCGCACGCCTGGGCGTCGCGCACGCCAGCGCGGTCTCCAGCGGGACCGCCGGCCTGCACCTCGCGCTGCGCGCCGTGGGGGTGCACGACGGCAACGAGGTGGTGACCTCGCCCTTCTCCTTTGTGGCCAGCGCCAACGCCTGCCTGTTCGAGCGCGCCCGGCCGGTGTTCGCCGACATCGATCCGGTCACGCTGAACCTCGACCCGCAGGCCGCCGCCGCCGCGCTGACGCCGCGCACCGCGGCGCTGCTGCCCGTGCACATCTTCGGCTATCCCGCCGACCTGCCCGCCTTCGAGCGCCTTGGTCTGCCCATCGTGGAGGACGCCTGCGAGGCGCTGGGCGCCGTGCACGCCGACGGCGCGGCCGTGGGCGCCCGGGGCCATCCCGCCGTCTTTGGCTTCTATGCCAACAAGCAGCTGACCACCGGCGAGGGGGGCATGGTCACCACCGCCGACCCGGCGGTGAAGGCCCAGCTGGACTCCGAGCGCAACCAGGGCCGCGCGCCCGACATGGGCTGGCTGGACCACGACCGCCTCGGCTTCAACTACCGCCTCAGCGACCTGGCCTGCGCGCTGGGCCTCGCCCAGCTCGAGCGCCTGGACGCGATGCTGGGCGACCGCGCCCGGGTGGCCGGGTGGTACCGCGAGGCGCTCGCCGGCCTGGAGGGGGTAGGGCTGCCCTGCCTCGATACCGGCGGCGACCGCCGCGGCTGGTTCGTGTTCGTGGTGCAGGTGCCGCCCGACCGCGACCGCGACGCTGTCGTCCGTGCGCTGCGCGAGCATGGCGTGGCCTCCAAGCCCTACCTGCCGGCCATCCACCTGATGAGCTTCTACCGCGAGGCCTTCGGCCACCGCGAGGGCGAGTTCCCGGTGTGCGAGGATGTGGCGGCGCGCTCGGTCGCCCTGCCCTTCTTCCCGCGTATGACCGAGGGCCAGGTCGCGCAGGTCGCGGTCGCCCTGCGTGAGGTGCTGGGTCGGTGAGCACCCAGGGTCCCAGCCGCCTGTCCGCCGCGCGCACCGCCGGCGACCCCGACCCGGCCTTTCAGGCGCTCAACGACTCACTGGCCTTCGACCGGCGCCTGTGGCCCCACGACGTCGCGCAGTCGCGCGCCCACGCACGGATGCTGACCGCCCAGGGCATCGTCGACGAGGCCGACCGCGACGCGATCCTTGCTGCGCTGGACACGGTGGAGGCCGAGCTGCGCGAGGAGCGCTTTGGCTTCGCGCCCGGTGACGAGGACATCCATATGGCCATCGAGCGTCGCGTCACCGAGCTGGCCGGCCCGGCCGGCGGGCGGTTGCACACCGCGCGCTCGCGCAACGACCAGGTGGCCACCGACGTGGCGCTGTTCACGCGCGCCTCCGCGAATGAGGTCGCCGCGCTGGTGGAGGATCTTGCCGGCGCGCTGATCGACGCCGCCGAGCGTCACGTCGACTGGACTGTGCCCGGCTACACCCACCTCCAGCGCGGCCAGCCCGTGCTGCTGTCCCACCACCTGCTGGCCTACGTGTGGATGCTGCTGCGCGATCGCGAGCGGCTGCGCTTCGCCGCCGTGCAGACCGCCGCGCTGCCCCTGGGCGCCGGCGCGCTGGCCGGCGTGAACTTCGCCACCGACCGTGCGGCGGTGGCCGCAGAGCTTGGCTTCTCCCATCCCGCACCTAACTCGATCGACGCCGTCTCCAACCGCGACTTCGTGCTCGACCTGCTGCACGCGGCCGCCACCTGCGCGACCCATCTGTCGCGCCTGGGCGGCGAGCTGGTGCTGTGGTCCAGCGCCGAGTTCGGCTTCTGCGAGCTGCCCGACGCGTGGACGTCGGGCTCCTCGCTCATGCCTCAGAAGAAGAATCCCGACGCCGCGGAGCTTCTGCGCGCCAAGGCACCGCGCATCGTCGCCCACCTCGGTGCGCTGCACGGCGTGCTGCACGCCCTGCCGCTGACCTACAACAAGGACCTGCAGGAGGACAAGGAGCACCTCTTCGACGCCGTCGACGCGTTGGCGCTGTGCCTGGTCGCCGCACGCGGCATGGTGGAGGGCGCGGTCTTCGACCGCGAGCGCATGGCCGCGGCAGCCGGCGACGACCTCACCGCCGCCACCGACCTCGCCGACCTGCTCGTGCGCAAGGGCATGCCCTTCCGCGAGGCCCACGGCGTGGTGGCCGGCCTGGTGCGGACGGCGGTCGGCTCGGGCCGTGGACTGGGCAACCTGCGCCCCGACGAGCTGGCAGCCCCGCTCGCGCCCGGGGAGGTCGCCGAGGTCCTGCGCCCGCAGAGCCGGCTGGAGGGCAAGGTCAGCGAGGGCGGCACCGCGCTGTCGCGGGTGCACGAGCAGCTCGGGCGTGCCCGCGAGGCGCTCGCGCGATGACGGGGGCGCCCGCGGGCACCCGCGCGGGCGTCCACCGGCCCCGGCGCAGTGCCCTGGAGCGGACCGCTCTCGACGCGCTCCTGGCCCTCTCGGTCGTCCAGGCCTCGCGCGCGCTTGTGGGCTGGACGCTCGAGCACGGCGGTGCGAGCGGGCGCATCGTGGAGACCGAGGCCTACCACGAGACCGAGCCCGCCTGCCATGCCCACGTCGGGCGCACGGCGCGCACCCACGTGCTCTTCGAGGCTCCCGGCACGGCCTACGTCTACCGCTCCTATGGCATCCACGCGCTGTTCAACGTGGTCGCCGAGTCCGAGGGCGTCGGCGCGGCCGTGCTCATCCGCGCGCTCGAGCCGCTCACGGGACTGGACACCATGCGCGCCCGCCGCGGGGTCGATGCTGCCCAGCAGCTGTGCTCGGGTCCGGGCAAGCTCACCCAGGCCCTGGGCATCGGCCTGGTGCTCAACGGCAGCGACCTGCGCCGAGGGCCGATCGGCCTGCGCCCCCCCGACACGCCGGCGCCGCGGCTCGTAGTGGGACCGCGCATCGGCATCACCAAGGCCGCCGACCTTCCCTGGCGCTTCTGCGCCGCGGGCAGCCGGCACGTGTCGGCTCCCCGCCCGCGGGGCTGAAAACCCCCGCGGCCGCCCTACTCGACCGCGCCGGCGCCCACGCTGTCGGGGGCCGGCTCCACCGGCGCGGGCTCGGGCGCGGGGGCCTCGGTGACCGGATCGGGGACGACCGGCTCCACCGGCGCCTGCGGCGCGGGCTCGACCGGGGCGGGCGCGGGCCCCACGGGCGCGGGGACGGGCGCGGGAGCGGCCTCCACCGGAGGGGGCGGCGCGTCGGGGTCGGGGGTCAGGCCCGCCTCGATGCAGCGCTCGGGCGTCCGGGGAATCGCCCCAGGCGCGGTGTCCTCCTGGGCTTCGGCCAGCGCGGCCTGGCACTCCTCCTGCAGGCGCGCCCGGTTGATCTCCACGAAGTCGAGCATGAACTCGCGCCAGATCGTCGCCGGGTAGGTGCCGCCCGCCACCGGACCGCCTTGGAACTCGGTCTCCATGGGACGGATGGCGTCGGGGTAGCCGACCCAGACGGCCACGGTGAGCTGGTCGGTGGCCCCCACGAACCACGCATCCGCGTAGTTCTCCGTGGTCCCGGTCTTGCCCCAGGCCTCGACGTTGGGCCCGAGCTGGGCCGCCGTCGCGGTGCCCGACTGCACCACCGTGCTCAGGATGCGTCGCGAGGTCTGGGCGACCTCGGCGGGCAGCACCCGCTCGGCCCGGCGGCGGTTGCGGTCGAGCATCGCCGTGGAGTCCTCACGCTCGCTCACCGAGCGGATGGCCACGGGCCCGGCCTGCGGGGTGCCCAGCGTGCCGCTGATGCGCCGGCCGCCGGCGGCGAAGGTCTGGTAGGCGTGGGCCATGTCCACCGGCGTCACGCCGCCCTCCAGGCCGCCGAGGGTCATCGCGGGGTTCTCGGAGATCTCCGTGCGGATGCCCATGCGCTCGGCCAGCTCGGCGATCTTCTCGGTGCCTACCTCGAGGCCCACCTCGGCGTAGACGGAGTTGTCGGAGGTCGTGGTCGCTCC
>DASZCY010000339.1:0-7997 GCA_035942615.1 Solirubrobacteraceae bacterium
CTCGTCCCGCGGCCACGTCCACGGCGGCGCTCCGACGCCCGTTGCGTTCTCCAGGGTCTGGTCGAGGCTCAAGCGAAGGGGAGCGTGCATCAGCGAAGCCAGCGGGCCGCGCAGGTTGGCCGCGGCCATGACTCCGCGCACCGCGCCGGCCGTGGCACCGGCCATGTAGTGCATCAGCATGTTGCGCGTCCAGCGGTCGCTGTCGGGGTCGCTCAGCCCGAGCAGATGGGCCACCGTGCGCGCGGGGACGTAGGAGTTCGGTCGTCCCGTCGCGGCCTGCTCGACCTTGGTTCCCGCGGCCATGGCCGCACCGCCGATCAGGCCGGCTGCCGCGCCCGCGAGCGCTCCTCTCGCGTAGGCGTTCATGGCGCAGACCTACCCCGCGGTCGCCCGGGGCGACTCGCGGGCCGGCCATGCCGCTACACGAGACCTCGCAGACCGGACGAGCGGAGTGGTGGGGGCGTCGTCTCAGGAGTACGTTTCCGCCCGTGTCCTCGTCGTCCGGCCAAACCGATCTGCCCGCTTCCTCCCCGGCGGGTCGCGGCGAGGGGCCGGGCGGCGCGCTGCCCGGGGAGGTCACGGCCCCCGACCGTCTCACGGTGACGGGCGAGGAGACCGGGATGCCGGCGCGGGAGCTGCTGCGCGCCGGTCTGATGGGCGGGCTGGTCGCCGGCGTGGTCATGGCGCTCGTGCTCATGTCCATCGCCGAGGTCTCGGCCGAGCCCACGGCGGTGCGGGGCATCGCGTCGAGCACGTGGACCCCGTTGACCGCGATCACCAGCTTCTTCTTCGGGCCCGGTGCCTTCGCGAGCTCCTTCGAGCTGCTGTCGATCGCCTTTGGCGCCCTCTGGCACCTGCTCAACGCTGTGCTCGCGGGCCTGATCGGCGCCGCCCTGATCGTCTGGCTGCTGGGTCCGCGCCCCCAACCGTTCGGCGCGATGGTGGTGGGCCTCCTCTACGGCCTGTGCGTGCAGATCGTGGCGCTCAGCCTGACGGTCAACGCCGTCGAGGACCCCAACTCCGTCTACCAGGCCCTGCCCGGATGGGGATGGTGGGTGGCCCACGGCGCCTTCGGGGCCACGCTCGGTCTGGCCCTCACGCAGAGGGAGCGGAGCTGACCGTGGTCGACACGCGCGACACCTGGCAGGACCTCTTCGATCTCTACCTGCCGATCGGGATCGGGGTCTTCGTGCTGATCACGCTGCTGGTGGTGATCTTCGCGGTGCGCTATCGCGACCGGGGGCCGGAGCACGAACTCCCGCGGCGCACGCGGACGCACTTCACGGGCGCTGAGGGTTCGTACCTCGTCGTACTCGCGCTGATCACCGCGGTGCTCGTGTACTTCACCTTCTCCGAGATGGGCGAGGACCGGGCCAACCTGCCGGCCGAGGCCAGCGGCAGCAGCGAGGTGATCAGGGGGGGCACCGAGGAGGGCGAGTCGGGCGACGACGTGCAGCCCGCGCCCGCCGGCCTGCGGGTCAAGGTCACCTCCGCGCGCTGGACCTGGCGCTTCGACTACCCCGACCTCGGCATCACCCAGACCCCGGGCGGCGAGGGGGCCATCGCGACCCTGGTCGTCCCGGCCGGGGTCAACGTGCGCTTCGACCTGACCTCCCTGGACGTCATCCACTCCTTCTACATCCCGCGGCTGCGCTTCAAGCGCGACGCCTTCCCCGAGCGCGTGACGAGCTTCACCCTGGGCTTCGGCGAGCCGGGCGTCTACCGGCAGGAGGGCAAGTGCGCGGAGTTCTGCGGGCTGCTGCACGGCGACATGCTGTTCAATCTGGTCGTGCTCGAGCAGGGGGCCTTCCGCGACTGGGTCGCGGGGCAGCGGGGCGGGGGTGACGCATGAGCGCCACCCTGCCCGCTCCCGGGGTGCGACGCGGCGCACGGCTGCTGGGCCTGCTGAGCAGCACCGATCACAAGCACCTGGGCCTGCTGGTCTGTGGGGGCGCCTTCGTGTTCTTCTGCGCGGGCGGCCTGCTGGCCGTCCTCATGCGCTCGGAGCTCGCCGCGCCCGAGCTGCAGGTAATCAGCAAGGAGGCCTACAACCAGGTCTTCACCATGCACGGGTCGACGATGTTCTACCTGTTCTCCGGTCCCATGGCGCTGGGCTTCGGGCTCTACCTGGTGCCGCTGCAGATCGGGGCCGGAGGACTGAAGTGGCCGCGCCTGGCCCTGCTGGGCTTCTGGCTCTTCCTCGGCGCGGGCCTGCTCATGTACGCCGGCTTCCTCACCAACGAGGGCGCCGGGCGGGCCGGGTGGTTCGCCTTCGACCCCCTCTCCGACGACGTGGGGACCCCGGGCACGGGAATGGACCTGTGGGTCATCGCCGTCATCCTGGCGGCCCTGGCCGGCATGCTGTGGGCGGCCTCGATCCTCGCCACCATCATCCGCCGCCGAACGCCGGACATGACCATGCTGCGCCTGCCGGTGTTCACGTGGAGCATGGTGGTGACCTGCCTGTTGACGCTCGTCGCCTTTCCGGCCCTGCTGCTGGCCATGGGACTGCTGTTCCTCGAGCGCCACGGGCTCGAGGTCTTCAGCCAGCCGGGCGGCGCGATCTTCTACCAGCACCTGTTCTGGTTCTTCGGCCACCCCCTCGTGTACATCGTGTTCTTCCCCTTCCTGGCCGCCGCCTCGGAGGCCATCGCCACCAGCGCCGGCCAGCGCTTCTTCGGCTACAAGTTCTTCGTCGGCTCGCTGCTGGTCTTCGCCGCCCTGACAGTGGGCGTGTGGGGCCACCACATGTTCGTCACCAGCTCGGTGGACAACCGCTTCTTCTCGCTGACCACCACCGCCATCATCGTGGTGGCGGGCGTCGAGTACTTCGACAACCTCGCGACGATGTTCCGCGGGCGGATCAAGATCCGGGCGTCATTCCTGTTCGCCTGCGGCTTCCTGGTCACCTTCCTCATCGGAGGGCTGAGCGGCATCTGGGTGGCCTCCCCGCCACTGGACTACAACTCCCACGACACCTACTCGGTCGTCGGGCACTTCCACTACACGCTGTTCGGCGGCACGGTGTTCGGGATGTTCGCCGGCATCTACCACTGGTTTCCCAAGATCACCGGCCGGCTGCTGGGCGAGCGCCTGGGCCGCTGGCACTTCTGGCTCATGCTCCTCGGGGGCCTGGTCACGTTCATCCCCCAGTTCTTCCTGGGCGAGCAGGGGATGGTGCGCCGCATCGCCGACTACCCACAGAGCGAGGGGTGGACCACGCTCAACGCCCTGTCGACCATCGGCGCCTTCATCATCCTGCTCTCGCTGCTCATCTTCGTGGCCAACCTGCTGCGCAGCCTGCGCCTGGGCAAGCCCGGCGGCCCGGACCCGTGGGACGGTCACACCCTGGAGTGGGCGACGAGCTCTCCCCCGCCGCGCTACAACTTCGCGGCGGTCCCGCCGGTGCGCAGCTACGCGCCGCTGCTGGACCTCAAGCAGGAGACCGACGAGCGATGAGCCGCGGCTGGGTCGTCGTCCTGGTGTTGGCCCTGATCCTCGGGGCGATGTGGGTGGTCCAGTGGGCCTTCTTCGAGCCCGGCCTGCTCCCCTTCGTCCTGCTGGGCTCGTCCTCTCTGGCCACGGGGGCCATCGCCCTGTGGGCCTTTCTGGCCGGTCGCCGGCGCGATGCGGCCGAGCGCGAGCTGGAGGCCGTGCCCGACGCCAGCCACGCGACGGTGCTGCTGGGCTTGACGGTGCTCTTGGGGGTGCTCGCCCCGGTGTTGGGCGCCTGGGTGGCCTTCACCGCCGCCGGCACCGGTGTTCTGGCCATCGGGGGGCTGATCCGCGAGCGGCGCTCCGAGCGCCGTGCCCTGCGGGCCGCCCGGGAGGGCGCGACGGAGAACGCGTGAGGGGCTGGGAGCTCCACCCCGACGTCCTCGCCGTGCTCGCGCTGGCCGCCGGCGCCTACGCCACGGGCGTGTGGCGCGTGCGCCGCTGGCGCGCGCGGCGCAGCGTCGCCTACGCCGCCGGGCTCGTCGCGCTGGGCGTCGCGCTGCTCTCGCCCCTGGACGCGGCCGCCCAGACCGCGCTGCGTCCCCACATGGTCCAGCACATGCTGATGGCGATGGTCGCCGCACCGCTGCTGGTGGCCGGCGCTCCGCTGACGCTCGCCCTGCGCGCCGCCCGCCCGCCCGCGCGCGGACGCCTGACCGCACTGCTCAACCAGCCGGCAGCGCGCGCCCTGGTGCACCCGATCGCCACCTGGTCGCTGTTCGCCGTCGTCCTGCTGGGCAGCCACTTCACGTTCGTGTACGACGCCGCGGTGGGCAGCGACGCGGTGCACGCCGCGGAGCACGCCGCCTACCTGTGGGCCGCACTGCTGTTCTGGCTGCCCGTCCTGGGCGCCGGGCCGCTGCCCCGGCGCCTGGGCTGGCTGTCGATCACGGCCTACCACCTGGCGACGATGCCGGTGGTCAGCATCATCGGCGTGGTGTTGCTCTACGCGCCCGAACCCCTCTATGCCTCCTACCCGCTGCTGGCCGACCAGCAGGCCGCCGGCATGGTCATGTGGCTGGGCGGGACGATGATGCTGGGCTTCGCCGCGGTGGTCATCGGCTGGCGCGAGCTGCTGCGCGAGGAGCGCCACCAGGTCGCCCGCGAGCGCCGCCTGGAGGCCGCGGGGTGATCCGCCGGCTGGTGCACCGCCGCGCGTGGCTGCCCCCCCGGGTGCGCATCGCGGTGGCGCTGGTGTGCGGCGCCCTGGCGCTGCTCGGCCTGGCCGGGCCGGGAACGGAGGGCAGCGGGGGCGCGGCAGCGGCCAAGTTCGCCGAGCCCCAGGGAACGCTCGGCTCGTTCAACAGGCCGCCTCCCGACCCAGGGCTGGCGCGCCAGGGGAAAAGGCTGTTCGTGGACAACTGCTCGTCGTGCCACGGGATGGACGCCCGCGGGATCCCCGGTCGCGGACCCTCCCTGTACGGCGCCGGCGCGCTGAGCGCCGACTTCTATCTGCGCACCGGACGCATGCCCCTGCCCGAGCCCGAGACCCAGCCCTCGCGCAAGGAGCCGGTCCTCCCCGAGGAGCAGATCCAGGCGCTGGTGGCCTACGTGGGCACGCTGGGCGGCCCGCCCATCCCCGAGGTGGACGTCGCGGCGGGCGATATCGCCCGGGGGCAGCGCCTGTTTGCCGAGAACTGCGCCGCGTGTCACCAGATCCTGGGCCGCGGGGGCATCGTCACCAAGGCGGAGGTGCCCGACCTGACCGGAGCGGTGACTCCCCTCGATGTCGCCGAGGCCATCGACATCGGGCCCTACGCGATGCCTGTCTTCGAGTGGCTGAGCGACGAGGAGGTCAACTCGATCGCCCGCTACGTGGAGTACGCCGACAACCCCACGGACAGAGGAGGCTGGGGGATCGGGCACCTCGGCCCCATCCCCGAGGGGATGGTCACCTGGCTGCTGGCCCTGACTGCCCTGGTCCTCGCCACCCGCCTCATCGGGGAGCGCACGGCGCCGTGAGCCGCCTGCGTGCCATCGCCCGGGCCCTGGCGGGCAAGCGCACCCGCCCCGAGAGCCCCCGCAAGGCGGGTGTCTTCCCCGACCCCGTCGAGCTGACGGTGGGTCCCAACCGCAAGGCCGAGAACCTGGTGGTGGCGTTGCTGCTGCTCACCGTCGTGGGCGCCGTCGTCTTCATCGCCCTCTACCTCGGCTATCCCGACACGCAGCTGATGGGACTCAGTCTGGGCCTGGCGCTGGTGGCGATGGGCATCGCCTTCTCGGTGGCCGGCAAGCTCGTCGTGCCCCAGGAGAAGGCGGCCGAGGACTACGAGGACTACGGCGACGACCAGGTCCAGGAGGAGGTCGTCGAGCTGGTCGAGGGTGGGACCAGCGGGGTGTCGCGCCGCCGCCTGCTCATCGGGACCGCGGGTGCCGCGGGCGCCACCGTGGGCGGAGCCGCCCTCCTGCCCCTGGCCTCGATGGGCCCGGGCGTGGGGGACTACCTGAGCACGACCCCCTGGAAGCGCGGCCGGCGCCTGGTCGACTCCGAGGGCAAGCCGCTCAAGCCCGAGGACGTGGAGGTCGGAGCCTTCCGCCTCGCCTTCCCCGAGGGCGCCAGCCACGATGAGCTCGGCAGCTCGCTGAACGTGCTCAAGGAGCCGGCCGAGAACATGCGCGTCGCCGCGGAGCTGCTCGAGGTCATGCCCGAGGGGGTGATGGCCTTCTCGCGCATCTGCCCGCACGCCGGCTGCGCGGTGGGCACCTACCGCTACCCGCTCTACGAGCCGACCTTCGGCGGGTCCCCGGCGCTGGTGTGCCCGTGCCATTACTCGACCTTCGACGTGCGCCAGGCGGGCAAGCTCACCTTCGGCCCGGCGGGGCGCGATCTCCCCCTCCTGCCCCTCGGCCTCAATCCGGAGCGAGAGCTGATCGCCCTGGGCGACTTCCTCGATCCCATCGGCCCCAGCTGGGGCGGCGTGCGCCAGGACCCCGACGGCCCGCTCGAGCCCATCGCGGGAGGAGAGGGCTGATGATGCGCGGCTCGGTTCGCTGGATCGACGAGCGCCTGGGGCTGGGCCCCACGCTGCGCAGCGGGTTGCGCTACGTCTTCCCCGACCACTGGTCGTTCATGCTGGGCGAGATCGCCCTCTACGCGTTCATCGTGCTGATCGGCACCGGCGTCTTCATCTCCTTCTACTACATCCCCACCGACGCGCTGACGACCTACCGTGGGTCCTACGAGCCGCTGGCGGGGCTGACCGCCTCGGAGAACTTCATCTCCACGGTGCGGCTGTCCTTCGACGTGTCGGGGGGGCTGCTCATGCGCCAGGCCCACCATTGGGCCGCCAACGTGTTCATCGTCGCGATCATCGTGCACCTGGCCCGGGTCGTCTACACCGGCGCCTTTCGCAAGCCCCGGGAGATCAACTACTTCATCGGCGTGAGCATGCTCGGGCTGGCCCTCTTCGACGCGTTCACCGGCTACATGCTGCCCGACGACCTGCTGTCGGGCATGGGGCTGATCATCGCCTACGCGGTCGGCCTGGGCATCCCGTTCGTGGGCGAGGACCTGATGTTCCTGGCCTTCGACGGCCCCTTCCCCGGCTCGGACGCCTTCTGGAACCGCCTCGAGATCACCCACGTCCTGCTCGTCCCCCTGATCCTGGGGGCGCTCATCAGCCTCCACCTGGCGATCATCGTCCGCCAGCACCACGCCCAGTTCTCCAGCGGCAGCGACAAGGAGGCCCGGGCCAAGAGCGAGAAGCAGGTGGTGGGCAGCCCGATGTGGCCGGGCTACGCGCTGCGCTCCCTGGGGCTGATGGCGCTCGTGGTCGGTCTGGTGTTCCTGCTCGGCGGGCTGGTGCAGATCAACCCGGTCTGGCTGTGGGGCCCCTACGAGCCCTATCTGGCCAGCAACGGAGCCCAGCCCGACTGGTACCTGGGCTGGCTGATCGGCGCCCTGCGCCTCATGCCCGCCTTCGAACCGCAGATCGGGGACTACACCCTCGTTCCCAACGCCTTCTGGGGGGGAGCGCTGTTCCCCATCGCGGTCTTCGCGGTGTTCTACATGCTCCCCGTCATCGAGAAGCGCTACTTCGGCGGCGATCGGCGCAAGCACAACGTGCTCGACCGTCCCCGCGACAATCCCCGGCGAACCGCCTTCCTCACGGCGTTCTTCTTCTGGATCTGGCTCACCTTTGTCGCCGGGGCCACCGACCAGCTCTTCTTCCGCCTGGGCATCTCCTACGAGGGCCAGGTCTGGTTCTTCCGCTTCGTCGCCGTGCTGGGACCCTTCGCCATCTACTTCATCGTCCGGCGGTGGGCGGAGGAGTTGCGCGAGCGCGACGTGCACCCGCTGCGCGGCTGGAACGGCCGGCTGGTCAGGCATGACCCGGCCACCGGCGGCTTCGTCACGCTGGACGGCGGGCAGGACGGCGCGGTGGTCCCCGAGGAGGACGGGGCCGCCCACGAGCCCGACGTTGGCGGACCGCGCGAGGAGCGTGCCACTGCGGCGCCGCCCGGGCCCGACGGCGCCTGACCCTGCCTTCGGGCCCGGGCAC
>DASZCY010000340.1:0-11103 GCA_035942615.1 Solirubrobacteraceae bacterium
GACCAGATCCGCACCGAAGAGCCGAGGCCGGCCGCCGGGGCAGAAGAGCCAGCCCACAACCCCATGCGCGACGCCACCCTCGCGGAGAAGGGTCCCGGCGAAGAAACGGTACCGGGCATAGGCGGCTACGCGGGCCGCGACCCGAAGACCGAGATGCCGGCCATCCCGAGCGTCAAGGAGACCCAGGACGACCCCAAGAGCCATGACGCTGCGCCTCGCCAGAGCACTCCGGAGCGCTCGGGCAGCGAGTAGATCAACGCCAACGCTCCGCGTTGGCGCTCCTGCACGGACCGGCGCAGAAAGGGGGCAAGCTCCTTGGAAAGGCGCAAACAGCGGTGAGAAAGCCGTCCAGCGGGGTCTCGGCCGGGAGGGCGGCACTATGGTGTCGCGCCGATGGCGAAGGACTCCGAGAAGCTCATCCGCCAGCTGTCGCTGATCTCCTACCTGATGGCCGAGCGGCGGCCCGTCACCGCCCTGGAGATCCGCCGCGACGTCGAGGGCTACAGCGGGATGAACGAGGACGCGTTCGCGCGGCGGTTCTACGCCGACCGCTCCGAGCTCGAGTCCCTGGGCATCCAGCTGACGGTCAACAACTCCAACGACGCGGCCGAGCAGGAGAACTACTCGCTGCGTCCCGAGGCCTTCCACCTGCCGGCCATCGCCTTCACCGACACGGAGCTGGCCGCACTGCAGACGGCGCTGACGCTCCTGGACGGCGAGTTCGCCTACGCCGCGCCGCTGCGCCTGGCCCTGCAGCAGATCTCGTGGGGGCGGCCCAGCCCGCTGCAGGCGCCCGACCAGCGCGCCGTGGCCCTGGGCATCACCGCCTCGGCGGGCGGCCACGAGCTCTCCCAGCGCCTGGCCAAGGTCGAGACGGCGATCTTCCGCCACAAGACCATCACCTTCGACTACTACACGATGGCCCGCGACGAGACCGGGCCTCGCCGGGTCGACCCCTACTTCCTGCTCTTCCGCGGCGGGCAGTTCTACCTCCTGGGCCACAGCCACGAGCGCCGTGCGCTGCGGGTCTTCCGCCTTTCGCGCATCCAGGGCAAGGTCGCCTACGCGACCAAGGCCGAGCACGACTTCCGCCGCCCCACCGGGCTCGATCCGCGCGAGTACGCCCATCGCGCAGAGTGGCAGTTCGGCACTGCGGTCGACACCGCGCGCATCCACGTCTCCCAGCGCATCGCCTGGCAGGTCGAGCGCCACTTCGGCACCTTCGGCGCGGTGGAGGGCGACCCCGAGGACGAGGGTGCGATCGTCTTCTCGACGCCCTACGCCGATGTGCGCCTGCTGGCCGCGTGGGTGCTGCGCATGGGCGAGCACGTGCGGGTGCTCGGCCCGCCCGAGCTGGAGCGCGAGGTGGCGCAGCGCACCGAGCTGCTGCACCGTCGCCACACCGGCGAGCTCGAGGTCGCCGCGCCGGCGGGCGCGCCGGCCGGGCCCGCGGGCGACGAGGGCGACGGCGGGCGCACGCGGCGGGGAGGTGCGCCCGCCGACGCGGTCATCCGCCCCGAACGCTTCGCGCGCCTGGTGACGCTGGCCTCCATCCTCATCGAGGCCGGCCGGCGCGGCGCGCTGCTGGACGCCGGCGAGGTGCGCGAACGCCTGCAGATCTCCGATGCCGAGCTGCGCGAGGACGTCAACGTCCTCAACGTCGTCTCCTTCGGTGGCGGCACGTACGTGCTCTACGCGGAGCTCACCGACGACGGGCGCATCGAGGTCGACCCCGAGCCCTATGCGGACAACTTCGCCCGCCCCGCCCGGCTGCTGCCCGTGGAGGCCAAGGCGCTGGTCTTCGCCATCGACCTGCTGGGCGTGCACCTGCATCCAGGGCTGATCTCCGCGCGCGACAAGCTCGTCGACGCGCTGGGCCACGACCCCACCGACCACGGCCTCGTGGTCGCCTCGGGCGGCGCCGACGACTCCGATCTGGCCGCGGTGGTTTCCAAGGCCATCGGCGAGCGGCGCGTGCTCGAGCTCGACTACTACAAGGCCAACGAGGACGAGTTCTCCACCCGCGCCATCGAGCCCTATGCGCTCACCAATGGGCGCGAGGGCTGGTACGTGGCCTCTTTCGACCTCGAAAAGGAGGCGGTGCGCCATTTCCGTCTGGACCGCGTGCGCCGTGCCCAGGTGACCGGGCGGACGTTTCAGCCCCGCGCCGAGGTCGATCCCGCCGCGGCGGTGGACGGCTGGCTGCGCACCGGCGAGGTGGAGGCCTCGCGCACCGCGCGGGTGTGGGTCTCACCCGCGCGCGCGCGCTGGGCGCGCGAGGAACGCCGCGTGCACCAGGAGCTCGAGGACGGCGCGGTCGTGGTGGAGCTGAGCTTTGCGGGGACCGACTGGCTCGTGCGCGAGGTGCTGGCCGAGGCCGGCGACGCGGTCGTGCTCGAGCCGGCCGACGCACGCGAGGCGGTGCTGGCCGCGGTGGAGCGTGTGCGGGCAGCCTCGGTGGGAGCCCGCCTGTGACCGCCACCTCGGCGGCAGCAGGACAGACCCCTACCGTCCCGGCCCGGTGAGACGCTTCGTTTCGCCGTCACGCTCGGCGTAGGCCGCCCAGCTGTAGACCGCGTAGAAGTGGCGGGGGTCGCGCTCGATGGCGCGCGCGTGGCGAAGGACGCCCAAGACGTAGGCGTCGGAGTTGTTGTACGCGAAGAGGGCCCTGCGAGGGTCGCCGGGTGCTCCCGAGGCGGCCAGGTAGTTTGCCGCCCCGAGGATCGCGTCGCGCGGATCCTCGATGTCTCCGCCCATGCCGTACTGCCTCCAGGTGGAGGGTATGAACTGCATCGGGCCCTGGGCACCGGCGGTGCTCTTGTTGCGCAGCCGCCCAAAGCTCGACTCGACCAGGTTGACCGCAGCGAGAACCTCCCACTGCACGCCGGAGCGCTCCTCGGCGGCGGCGTAGATTCGCCGCAGTTGGCCAGGGGGGAGGGGCACACCGACCACGATCGCCGGCGCCTGCTCGCCGGGCTCGGGCTCGGTCTCGGGGATCTCGCGCAGGGCGCGGCGGGCGCCCAGGAGGTTGCGCGCCTCACCGCGCACGTCGTCGGGCAGGCGGTCCACGACGTCCTCGCCCAGCTCGCCGGCGGCGCCGAGGCGCAGGTAGAGGCGCTGCTGGCGCAGCGCGAGCAGCTCGACGGCCGCCGGTGGGCGCTCTCCCACCTGCCGTCCCGTGGTCACCCACGCCTCGATCTCCCCGCGCAGACGGCGGGTCACGTCGGTGAGCTGGCTCACGAGCCCGGGCGCATCGGCCGGCAGCGCGCCGTCGGGGGCGAACACCCGTTCCAGCTGCGGAGCCGCCGAGGGGAGACCGGCGCCGCGGGGGTCGGGGTCGCCGCCCAGGCGCTGGGCCACGGCCACGACCACCACCAGGCCAACCACCAGCGCGCCGGCGCCGGCCAGGACCGTGCTCAGCGCGGGACGGTGGGGCACCAGGCGACGATAACGTCCCCCTCGTCGTGTCCCGCCTGGACCAGATCACGATGACAGGCGACGAGGCCCTCAGCTTCCGAGACCAGGAGCCGACCGTCGTCTGCCCATGAAGGGATTGATCCTTTCGGGCGGACGGGGAACGCGTCTGCGACCTATCACGCACACCTCGGCCAAGCAGCTGGTCCCGGTGGCCAACAAACCGGTGTTGTTCTACGGCATCGAGGCGATGGCGCTGGCGGGGATCGAGGAGGTGGGGATCATCATCGCTCCTCAGACGGGGGACGAGATCCGCGCAGCGGTGGGAGATGGCCAGCGTTTCGGGGTGCGCACCACCTACGTGGTGCAGGACGACCCCGCGGGCCTGGCCCACGCGGTGCTGACCGCGGAGGCGTTCCTGGGCGAGGACCCGTTCGTGATGTATCTGGGCGACAACCTGCTCCAGGGCGGGATCACCGACCTCGTCCAGGCCTTCCGTGCGCACGCTCCCGACGCGCTGATCCTGCTCACGCCGGTGGTCGACCCGCAGAACTATGGCGTGGCCGAGCTGGAGGACGGGCGCGTGGTGCGCCTGGCCGAGAAGCCGCCCGAGCCGACGACCGATCTGGCGCTGGTGGGGGTGTACATGTTCACTGCGGCCATCCACGAGGCGGCGCGCGCGATCGAGCCCAGCGCGCGGGGTGAGCTCGAGATCACCGACGCGATCCAGCATCTGGTCGACACGGGGCGGCGCGTGGAGCCTCATGTGGTGGAGGGCTGGTGGAAGGATACGGGGCGCCTGGAGGACATGCTGGAGGCCAACCGACTGGTGCTCGATCGCCTCGAGGGCCGCCTGGAGGGTGACCTGGTGGCCTCCAGCTGCGACGGGCGGGTGGTGGTCGAGGCGGGCGCCCGGCTGGAGCGCTCGACGGTGCGCGGTCCGGCGGTGATCGGGGCGGGCACCCGGCTGGTCGACGCCTACGTGGGCCCCTACACGGCGATCGGGGAGGACTGCCTGATCGAGCGCGCCGAGGTCGAGCACTCGATCCTCCTCTCGGGCTCGTCGGTGACCGGCCTGGAGGGACGCATGGAGAGCTCGTTGCTGGGTCGTAACGTCGCGATCGGGCGCGGAGAGCGACAGCCGCGCGCGTATCGCTTTATGGTCGGCGACAACTCGGAGATCTCGATCCTGTGAGCGTTGCGACGTCCGGAGGGCGAAACCCGCTTCTCCTGGTGGTCACCGGTGCGCAGGGCATGCTGGGCCGCCGGGTGGTCGAGGCTGCGCGCGCGGGGGGCCACGAGGTGGCGGGGTTGGGACGGGCCGATTGCGACCTGACCAGCGCGTCCTCGGTGCGCCGCGCCGTGGGCGAGCACCGGCCCGACGCAGTGATCAACTGCGCGGCCTGGACCGACGTGGACGGCGCCGAAGAGCACGAGGAGGAGGCGCAGGCGGTCAACGCCACGGGAGCGGGCGTGCTGGCCGCCTCGGCGTGCGCGGTAGGCGCGCGGATGGTGCAGGTGTCGACCGACTACGTCTTCGACGGCTCCAAGCGCACTCCCTGGCTGGAGGACGACGCGGTCGCGCCACTGGGGGCCTACGGGCGCACCAAGCTGGAGGGGGAGCGCGCGGTGGCAGCGGCGTGCGCCGATCACGCGATCGCACGCACGGCGTGGCTGTTCGGTGCGGGCGGGCGCAACTTCGTGGACACGATGCTGAGCCTGGGCGCGCAGCGCGACGCGGTGGCGGTGGTCAGCGACCAGGTGGGTTCGCCCACCTGGACGGGTCACCTCGCGCCCGCCCTGGTCGAGCTCGCGGCCGGCACCGCGACCGGGATCTTCCACCTCGCCGGCGGAGGAAGCTGCTCGTGGCACCAGCTGTGCGTGACCACCTACCGCCACGCGGGCCTCTCGACCCGGGTGGAGGAGACCACCAGCGCGCGCTTCGTGCGCCCCGCGCCGCGACCCGCCTACAGCGTGCTGGGCACCCGTCGCGCCGAGAGCCCGCGGTTGGCCGATTGGCGCGAAGGGCTGGCCTGCCACCTGGCTGCCCGGGCGGTCTGCGCGTGAAGCTGCTGGTCTGCGGTGGCGCGGGGTTCATCGGCTCGGCCTTCGTGCGCGTGCGCATGGCCGATCACGGCGACGAGATCGTGGTCCTCGACAAGCTCACCTACGCCGGGCGGCGTGAGAACCTCGAGGGCCTGGACGTGCGCCTGGTCGAGGCGGGCATCGAGGACCCCCACGCCGTCGCCTCGGCCATGGAGGGCGTCGACGCGGTGGTCAACTTCGCCGCCGAGACCCACGTTGATCGCTCGATCACCGCCCCCGACGCCTTTGTGACCACTCATGCGGTGGGCACCTGGGTGCTGCTCGAGGAGGCCCGCCACCACGGCGTGCGCTACGTGCAGATCTCCACCGACGATGTCTACGGGTCCATCGAGGAAGGGTCGTTCACGGAGTCCTCACCCCTGGCGCCCTCCTCCCCCTACTCCGCCACGAAGGCGGGCGCCGATCTTCTGGTGGCCTCCTACCACCACACCTACGGCCTGCCGACCCTCATCTGCCGAGGCTCCAACAACTACGGCCCGCGTCAGTACCCCGAGAAGCTCATCCCCCTGATGATCCTCAACGCCCTGCACGGCGACCGCCTGCCCGTCTACGGCGACGGGATGCAGGTGCGCAACTGGCTCTACGTCGACGACTTCGCCCGCGGGATCGGGACCGTGCTGGCCCGTGGCAGCCCCGGCGAGGCCTACAACGTCGGCGGCCCCGACGAGTGCCCCAACCTCGAGGTCGTCCGGCGCATCCTCCAGCTGACCGGCAACGACGACTCGCTTATCGAGTACGTCACCGACCGCCCCGGCCACGACCGCCGCTATTCGCTGGGCTCACAGAAGGTACGCGCCCTGGGCTGGGAGGCCCAGACGCGCTTCGCCGACGGGCTGGGCCAGACCGTGCAGTGGTACCAGGACCACCGAGCCTGGTGGGAGCCCATCCGCTCGGGGGACTACCACGAGTACTACCGCCGCCAGTACGGCATCGAGATCAAGGGCGCCCGCGCGCTCGGCTAGCGCCGCCTCTCACGCACCGAAGCCCGCGATGCGCCAACCGTCGCGGGCGCGTACGAGCTGGAAGGTCGTGACCGTGGGGTTCTCGCCGTTGCCCACCGTCACGCGGGCGCTGGCGGTCGGGCCCTGGACGCGCACCTGACCCTCGCGCACGGTGAGCTCGGTCACGTCGACGCTGAGCAGCGCGTCCTCCACCGCGGGCACGCAGGACGTGCCTGCCGCGCGCATGCGGCGGAGCACGTCGGGTGCGAGCACCCGCGCGCAGATGCGCTGGGCGTCGCGCGCGCCGGCGGCCTCCTGCAGGGCCTCCACGGTGGCCGCCACCTCGCGGGCGGGTCCGGTGAACTCGCCGGCGCTGTCCCCACCCGCAGCCGGCCCGCAGCCGGCGATCAGCAGGGCGGCCACCAGGGCGGGAGGGAGGGCCGCGCAGGCTCGCATGGCCCGGCCAATCTACCCTCGCGGGCGCCATGGGCCAGCCCGCCTCCGTCCCGCGGCGGCCAAGCCCGCGACCCCTTGACCCGCCGTCGCCACCCCCATGACGGACTCCCTGGCGGCCATCGAGGCCGAGGTCGTCGGCTGCCGGCGCTGCCCGCGCCTGGTGGCCTGGCGCGAGCAGGTGTCCCGCGAGAAGCGCGCCGCCTTTCGCGATGACTCCTACTGGGCGCGCCCCATCCCTGGCTTTGGCGATCCCGCGGCAGGCATCGTGCTCCTGGGCCTGGCGCCCGCCGCCCATGGCGCCAACCGCACCGGGCGGATCTTCACGGGCGACCGCTCCGGCGACTTCCTCTTCGCCGCCCTGCACCGCGCCGGGCTGGCCGACCGGCCGGTCTCGCGCGCTCCCGGCGACGGCCTCACCCTGCGCGACACCTTCATCACCGCCGCGGTGCGCTGCGCGCCGCCGGCCAACCGCCCGCTTCCCGCCGAACGCGACGCGTGTCTGCCCTACGCGGCTCGCGAGCTCGTCCAGCTGCGCGGGGCCGCGGTGATGGTGTGCCTGGGAGGTTTCGCCTGGGACGTGGCGCTACGCCTGCGCGCGCTGGCGGGCACGCCGGTGCCCCGTCCGCGCCCGCGCTTCGGGCACGGCGCCGAGTTGCGCGGGGGCCCGTGGACCCTGCTGGGGTGCTTTCACCCCTCCCAGCAGAACACCTTCACCGGGCGCCTCACCCCTGCGATGGCCGACGCGGTCCTGGCGCGAGCGGTGGAGCTGCGCGAACGGGCTCGGGTGCCGGCTGTGTGAAGGCCGACTCGAGCTGCTCGTCGACAGGGCAGGGGAGTGTGGACGCCGGCGGGCTACGGAAGGGTCGGTCTGGAAGGAAGCGGTCGGACACTGCGCCCACGGTAGGCTGCCAGGACAGATTTCGCCCTAGGGTGCATGCCCAGTATTTTGACGCAGTCTCGGTGCTCTTAAGAGCTATTGTCGTCGGTACGAATGGTCACACGAGGGGCGGGGACTCCGGGGGAGGTCACCTCCAGAGCGGTTGCGGGCGAGGAACTGCTAGAGCGGGCCGCCGAGCTCGGGACGCTCGATGCCTCCCTGACGCAGGCCCGGGCCGGCGAGGGCTCCCTGCTGATCGCGTTGGCCGATGGAGGCCTGGGCAAGTCGCGCCTGGTCGTCGAAGGGTGCGAGCGTGCCGAACGGGCCGGCGTGCACGTCCTGCGCGCCCGGGGCGACGACCTCGAGCACGACTTTCCCTTCGGGATCGCCCTGCAGCTCTTCGAGGCCGAGCTGCGCGGTGCCTCGGAGGCCGAACGCGCCGAGCTGCTGGGCGGCGCGGCGGCGTACGCCGCCGCCCTGCTCGCGCCCGCCACCACCCGCCCGGCGGAGGGCCCACAGGAGGAGCACGCGCTGATTCACGGCCTCTACTGGCTGGTGGTGAATCTGGCCGCCCGCGGACCGCTGGCCCTGCTCGTCGACGACGCCCACTGGGGCGACCCACCGTCGCTGCGCCTGCTCAACTACCTCGCCCGGCGCCTGGGCGGTCTCGGAGTGATGCTGGCGGTGGCCGGCCGGCCGGCCGAGCCCGGCGGCGAGGGGGAGCTCCTCGATCGCCTCAGCGCGGCGCCGGGCGCGCGCGTGTTGCACCCCCAGCCTCTGAGCGGAGAGGCCGTGGTGGCGCTGCTCACCGAGTGGCTGGGCGCGCAGCCCGACCCGGCCTTCGCGCAGGCCTGCGCCGAGACGACCGGGGGCAACCCGCTGTTGCTGCGCGAGCTGGTCAGCGCGCTGGGCGAGGAAGGGGTGCCCCCCGACGCGGCGGGTGCTCGACGAGTGCGCGAGGTCGGTCCCGCGCCCGTTTCGCGTTCGCTGGCCCTGACCCTGGCACGCCTGGGCTCGGTGGCCACCGCGGTCGCGCGCGCGGTCGCGGTGCTGGGCGACGGCACCGAGTACGCCCAGGTGGCCAAGCTGGCGCAGGTGGGCATCGACGAGGCCGTCGGCGCGGCGGGCGAGTTGTCGCGAGCGGGGATCCTGGCACGCGGTCCGCGCGCGGCCTTCGCCCACCCCGTGCTGCGCCAGGCTGTGCACCAGGAGCTCTATCCTGGCGAGCGCAGCCTGGCCCACCATCGGGCGGCGCGCATCGTCGCCGAAGCGGGAGTTCCTCCCGAGCGCGTCGCCGCGCACCTGCGCGCGAGCCGGCCCGCCGGCGATCCGTGGGCCTGCGAGGCCCTGGCGGCGGCCGCGCGCGTGGTCAGGGGCCGGGGCGCCCCGGCCACCGCGGTCGGCTTCCTGCGCCGCGCGATCGAGGAGCCTCCTCCTCCCGGTGCGCGCGCCGGGCTGGTGCTGGAGCTCGGCCAGGCCGAGGCCGCCGCCGGCCTGCCCGAGGCAGCCCAGAGCCTGCGCGAAGCGGTTGCGCTGCTCGACGACGACCCGGCCGCCCAGGCCGACGCACTGCGCTCGCTGGGGCGCATTCTCTTCTACCTCGGCAGCGACGAGGAGGCCGCCGAGGCCTTCGAGCGAGCGCTGAGCGCCGTCACCGGGGACAGCGAGCTGAGCCTCGAGCTGGCCGCCGACTTCGCCCAGGCCGCCTCCTGGCACCCCCAGCTGCGTCGCCGGGCGCTTCGACGCCTCACCCCACTGCTGGCGGGCCACCGGGTCGCGGCGACCACTGCCGAGCGCCTGGCGCTCGCCCATGTGGCGGGCGACCGCTGTCTCAAGGGCCACGACCGTGAGCACGTGGTGGCCCTGGCCCTGCGCGCCTGGGACGACGGCGCGATCCTGCGCGCCGGCGACGGCGCGGAGATCGCGGTCTTCGGGCTCGCCGGGACCCTGCTGCACTCCGACGCCTTCTCCGAGGCCGAGAAGGTCATCGAGACCGCGCTGGCCGACGCGCGCGCCCGGGGAGCTGCGCACGCCGTTGCGACCATGACCTACCGGCGCGCGTCGCTGTGTCGCCATCTCGGGCGCCTCGACGAGGCGGTGGCCGACCTAGAGCGCGTGGTCGAGGCGCGCCACGAGAGCTGGGACGCGCAGTTGGCGGGCGCCTTTGCCCTGTTGTCCGACTGCCATCTGCTGCGCGGTGACCGAGCGGCCGCGGCCGAGGCGCTGGAGCTCGAGCGGCGCGGCGAGGACCGCTGGCCGCTCACCACGGCCTATGCCCTCTTTCGCGGGGCCCGCGGAGAGCTGGCCCTTGCCGGTGGAGACGCGGGTGCGGCGCTGGAGGACTTCGAGGCCGCCGGCAGGCTCCTGGTCGAGGTGATGGACGCGCCCAACCCCTCGCTGAGTGCGTGGCGCAACGGTGCCGCCCTCGCATCCATGGCCCTGGAGGACCCCGAGGCGGCGCGCAGACGGGCCACCGAGGCGGTCGAGCTGGCCCGCGCCTTCGCCGCCCCGCGGGCGTTGGGCGGCGCCCTGCGGGTGCTGGGCCTGGTCCAGGGCGGCGAGCAGGGGCTCGCGACCCTGCAGGAGGCGGTGGCGATACTGGAGGACTCGCCCGCAGAGCTCGAGCGCGCCCAGGCCCAGGTGGAGCTCGGGGCGGCGCTGCGCCGCTCGGGCCGGAGGGCCGATGCGCGCAGCCCGTTGCGCGAGGGGCTCGATCGCGCCGATCGCGCCGGGGCGAGCTCGCTGGCCGCCCGCGCCCGCGAGGAGCTGGCCTCGGCGGGCGCCCGCCCGCGCCGGGCCCGCCTCTCCGGGCCCGATGCGCTCACCCCCACCGAGCGTCGGGTGGCCTCCCTGGCCGCCTCGGGGATGACCAACCGTGAGATCGCCCAGGTCCTGGTCGTCACCGTCAAGGCGGTGCAGTGGCACCTGGGCAATACCTACCCCAAGCTCGGAGTGAGCGGGCGCGAGGAACTCCCCGAGGCGCTGGGACCCGCCCTCGAGCGGTAGGCGCCCCGGCGCCCCGGGGCGCGACTATCCTCGGAGGGTGGATCCCCTGGCCGCCTTCACCCCGACGGTGCGCGCGTGGTTCGCGCGCGCCTTCGCGGCGCCCACCCCGGCCCAGGAGCAG
Source organism: Solirubrobacteraceae bacterium (assembly GCA_035942615.1). GTDB lineage: Bacteria > Actinomycetota > Thermoleophilia > Solirubrobacterales > Solirubrobacteraceae > Siliceabacter. The sequence continues at coordinate 10,922 of DASZCY010000340.1, forward strand.
GCCTGGCCGGCGATCGCCACCGGCGAGCACGTGCTCATCTCCGCACCGACGGGCTCGGGCAAGACGCTGGCGGCCTTTCTGTGGGGACTGGACCGCCTCGCGCGCGAGCCCGCGTCGACCACGCGCGGGGTCTACGTGTCACCGCTGAAGGCGCTCGCCTACGACGTTGAGCGCAACCTGCG
>DASZCY010000341.1:0-2284 GCA_035942615.1 Solirubrobacteraceae bacterium
TCAGACCATAGCGGTGCTGATGTCTTGATGTTCGACCCTGTCCGCGACAATGGGGCCATGACGCAAGGACGAGGACGCACCCGGCAGGCGGTCGCCGGCGCGGTCTCCCTGGAAAGGGCCCGCGAGGCGGCGGGCGGCCGCGAGGCCGAGGGCCCGGGGTCGGGCGACCCGCTGGTCAGCGGCCTGCGCCGGGCCGGGCTGCTGCCGCTGCTGGTGTTGCATCTGCTGGACGAGGGGCCGTCCTACGGCAACCAGCTCATGGAGCGGGTGGCCGCGCTGACCGGCGGCCTGCTGTCGGTCAATCCCAACACCATGTACCCGCTGCTGCGCCGCCTGGAGGCCAACGGCTGCGTGGCGGGGGAGTGGGAGCACCCCGAGCGGCGCAGCCGGCGCTTCTACCGGCTCACCCCGGCCGGCGAGCAGGAGCGCGCGCGGCTGCTTCGCGATCTCCAGCCGCGCCTGACCGCGATGGCCGACGGGCTGGCCACCCTGCGCCGCGAGCTCGGCGAGTAGGGTCAGGCGCCCGCCCCCGAGGGCAGGACCGACCCCGACAGAAGAGGTTCCCAGACGTGTTCGTGTTCAAGGCCGCCGTCGTCGGCGCCGGCACCATGGGCGGCGAGATCGCCCAGGTGATCGCGTCGGCAGGCATCCCGGTGATGCTCAAGGACGTCCAGCAGCAGTACGTGGACACCGGGTTGGAGAAGGCCCGCGAGGTCACCGAGAACCACCTGGGCGGCCAGGTTCGCAAAGAGCGCATCTCCCAGGAGCAGGCCGACGCCCAGGCCCGGGAGATCGTCGGGCGCATCACCGGCACGACCACCTACGAGGGCTTCGGCGACGTCGACCTGGTGATCGAGGCCGTCCCCGAGCGCATGGAGATCAAGCAGGCCGTGTTCGCCGAGCTGGACGCGGTCACCCCCGGCCACGCGCTGCTGACCTCCAACACCTCCTCGCTGTCCATCACCGAGATGGCGCAGGCCACCAGCCGTCCCGACAAGGTCTGCGGCTTCCACTTCTTCTACCCCGCCTCGATGATGCGCCTGATCGAGGTCATCGAGGGCGAGGAGACCGCGCCCGAGACGGTGCAGGCCGCCTCGATCTTCGCCCAGGGCCTGCGCAAGATGCCGATCATCTGCGCCGAGGTGCCCGGCTTCGTGGTCAACCGCGTGCTCAACTCCGCGGTCGGCGAGGTCTGGCGCGTCCAGGAGGAGCACGACCTGTCGATCCAAGCCATCGACCAGGCCATCTCCGAGGCCAAGGTCGCGCCCATGGGTCCCTTCTTCCTCACCGACCTGCTCGGGCTGGACACCGTGCTCCACGTGGCCGAGCACCTCAACGCGGCCTACGGCGACTCCTTCCACGTGCACGGCGGCATGCGCCGGCTCGTCGAGGCAGGCGACCTGGGCGCCAAGACTGGCCGGGGCTTCTACGAGAACGGCGAGCCGCGCAGTGAGGGCTCCACGCAGTTCGACGCCCAGGAGCTGACCGAGCGCTTCGTGCTCAAGGCCTTCGTGGAGGCCTGCCTGCTGCTCGAGGAGGGCGTGGCCACCGTCAAGGACATCGACCTGGGCATGATGGCCGGCGCCGGGCTGATCCCCGCACCCTTCGCCCGCGCCGACGCCGTCGGGCTGGACGCGGTGCTGGACAAGCTCGAGCGCGCGGCCCAGGACTGGGGCGAGCGCTACGAGCCGCCGCTCGTACTGCGCCGCCTGGTCGCCCAGGGACGGCTGGGCAAGGCGTCCGGCCAGGGTTTCTTCGCCTACGCCAACCCCGACGCGGACACGGGCGAGGTGGTAAAGCTCGAGACCCGCGGGGAGGTGGCCATCGCGTGGCTGGACCGTCCCCCGGCCAACTCCATCTCCCCGCAGGTCATCGAGGAGCTGGAGGCCGCCTGGGAGCGGGTGGACGGCGACGGGGCGATCCGCGTGCTGGTCATCGCCTCGGCCAACCCGATGCTCTTCTGTGCGGGCGCCGACATCAAGGCGTTCACCACCATGGACGAGGCACAGGGCCGGGAGCTCATCGAGCGCGGCCACGCGCTGCTGCGGCGCATGGAACGCTCCTCCACCGCGACGATCGCCGCGGTGAACGCACTCGCCTTCGGTGGCGGCTGCGAACTGGCCATGGCCTGTGACGTGCGCATCGCCGCGCGCTCGGCCCTCTTCGGTCAGCCCGAGATCGACCTGGGGATCATCCCCGGCTTCGGCGGCACCCAGCGCCTCCCCCGCCTGGTGGGCCACAGCAAGGCGCTGGAGATGAACCTCACCGGCCAGCCCATCGGCGC
>DASZCY010000342.1:0-1948 GCA_035942615.1 Solirubrobacteraceae bacterium
AGCTGAGCTTGGAGGAGGTGGCCGCGGGCGGGCGGCGCCAGGTGGCGCTGGGCGACGGGCGCGAGTACACCGTCACCGTCCCCGCCGGGGTTCGCGACGGGCAGCGCATCCGCCTGGCCGGCGAGGGCGGGGCGGGGGCCGCCAGCGGGCCTTCCGGTGACCTCTTCCTCCGGGTGCGCCTCAAGCCCCATCCACGCCTGCGCGTTGACGGCCACGACCTGCACACGGAGGTCGCGGGGGCGCCGTGGGAGGCGGCTCTCGGCGCCTCGGTGGAGGTGCCCACGCTGGCGGGCAGCGTCCAGGCGCGGGTGCCCGCCGGCTCGTCCAGCGGACGCCGGCTGCGCCTGCGCGGGCAGGGGCTGCCCGACGGGCGCGGCGGTCACGGCGACCTGTATGCCACGGTGCGCATCGCGGTCCCCAAGCAGCTGAGCGACCGCGAGCGCGAGCTCTTCGAGCAGCTCGCCGCGGTGTCGCGCTTCGACCCCCGGGAGACGCGGCGATGACGACGCCCACCCGCTATGCCCTCGTGGCGCGAACCGGCGCGCGCGGCCAGACCGTCGACCTCCAGGCGCTGGCCGCCCAGGCCGGGGTGCACCCCGAGCTGGTGCGCCGGCTGGTGCGCACGGGATTGCTGGAGACGGCCGGGGGCACCCTGGCCGCCCCGGTGTTCTCCCGCGACGCCCCCGGGATGCTGGCCCGCGCGCTGCGTCTGCGCCGCGATCTGGGCCTCAACTACGCCGGCGCGCTGCTGGCTGGCCGCCTGCTCGCACGCATCGACGAGCTCGAGGCGCGCCTGGCCCGCTACGAGAACCCCGACCACCCAAGGAGGTGAGGATCGATGGACCTGAACCGCCTGACCCACAAGACCCAGGAGGCCCTGCAGGAGGCCCAGAGCACCGCGCTGCGCCACGGCCACACCGAGGTCGACGCGCCTCACCTGCTCGCGGCGCTGCTCGACCAGCCCGAGGGCCTCGTGCCCCGGCTGCTGGGCCGCGCCGAGGTGGACGTCGAGGCGCTGCGCAGCGCCCTGGAGGGCCTGTTGGAGAGCCTGCCGAGGCTGTCGGGCCCGGGCGCCGCGCCCGGGCAGATCTACGTCTCGCGCGCACTCAGCGGGCTGCTGGAGGCCGCCGAGCAGGAGGCCGGGCGCCTCAAGGACGAGTACGTCTCCGTCGAGCACGTCGTGCTGGCCATGCTGGGCGCCGACGGGCCGCTCGCGCGCCTGCTGGGCGACCACGGCCTGACCCGCGAGCGGTTCCTGGAGGCGCTCACCCAGGTGCGCGGCGCCCAGCGCGTGAGCAGCGCGACCCCCGAGTCGGCCTACGAGGCGCTGGAGAAGTACGGGCGCGATCTGGTGACCGAGGCGCGCACCGGCAAGCTGGACCCGGTGATCGGCCGCGACTCAGAGATCCGCCGGGTGGTGCAGATCCTCTCGCGCAAGACCAAGAACAACCCGGTCCTGGTGGGGGATCCCGGCGTGGGCAAGACGGCGATCGTCGAGGGCCTGGCCCAGCGCATCGTGCGCGGCGACGTCCCCGAGGGATTGAAGGACAAGACGGTGTTCGCGCTGGACATGGGCGCGCTGGTGGCCGGAGCCAAGTACCGCGGCGAGTTCGAGGAGCGCCTCAAGGCCGTGCTGGGGGAGATCAAGGCCGCCGAGGGACGCATCCTGCTGTTCGTCGACGAGCTGCACACCGTGGTGGGCGCCGGGGCCGCCGAAGGCGCCATGGACGCCGGCAACATGCTCAAGCCGATGCTCGCGCGCGGCGAGCTGCACTGCATCGGCGCCACCACCATTGACGAGTACCGCAAGCACGTCGAGAAGGACGCCGCCCTGGAGCGTCGCTTCCAGCCTGTGCAGATCGACGAGCCGTCCGTGGAGGACACGATCTCCATCCTGCGCGGGCTGCGCGAGCGCTTCGAGGTCCACCACGGCGTGCGCATCCAGGAC
>DASZCY010000343.1:0-3818 GCA_035942615.1 Solirubrobacteraceae bacterium
CGCCGGGGCCGAGGCGCTGGCGGCCTTTGCGCTGGTCTTCGCGGGCTGCGGCGCCATCATCGCCAGCGAGCGCTACGACGCTGCGCTGGGCACGGTGGGGATCGCGCTGGTCTTCGGCCTGATCATCATGGCGATGGTCTATGCCACCGGCCACCTCTCCGGAGCGCACATCAACCCCGCGGTCACCCTGGCCTTTACGCTGACGCGGCACTTCCCTCCCCGCGACGCGCTGACCTACATCGCCGCCCAGCTCGCTGGCGCGACGCTGGCGGCGCTGGCCCTGCTGGCCGTCTGGCCCGGCCAGCCCGCCCAGCTGGGCGCCACGGTGCCCAGCGTCGGCGCCGGCAGCGCGCTGGCCTACGAGGTGGTGCTCACCGCGACGCTGATGTTCGTGATCATGGCGGTGGCCACCGACACCCGGGCCCAGGGCGCGAGCGCAGCGATCGCCATCGGCGGCACCGTCGGCCTCGACGCTCTGTTCGGCGGCCCGGTCACCGGGGCCTCGATGAATCCCGCGCGCTCGCTGGGACCGGCCATGGCCAGCGGCACCTGGCAGGACCTGTGGATCTACCTCGTCGGCCCCATCGCGGGTGCGGCGCTCGGCGCTCTCGCCTACCAGCTGGTGCGTGGTGAGCACCAGCGACCGCCCACCCAGCCCGAACCCGAGGAGCCTCGGGATGGCGCACATCCTGTTCGTCCGCCTGCATAACGCCGGGCGCTCTCAGATGAGCCAGGCCCTCTTCGAAGGCGCGGCCGGCGGCCGGCACACCGCCGCCTCGGCGGGCACCACCCCGGCCACCCACGTGCACCCCGAGGTCGTCGAGGTGATGCGCGAGCTGGGCAGCGACCTCGCCGAGCGCACCCCGCGGCTGCTGACCCGCGAGTTGGCCGAGCGCGCCGATGTCGTCGTGACCATGGGGTGCGGCGACGAGTGTCCCTACATCCCCGGCAAGCGCTACCTCGACTGGGAGCTCCCCGACCCCGCCGGGCGCAGCATCGACGAGGTCCGCACAACGCGCGACGAGATTTCCCGGCGCGTCCACCAGCTGGTGGACGACCTCGACCGGACGGTGCGTAGCCCCAGCTCTGCGACCCCACCACCCCCCACAACGCAGGCGGGGGCCTAGCGGCGTTCCCAGGATGGTCACATCTCGCTCACCGCGCGGTCACAGGCCGAGGGCCCACCGGCTGGTCTGCTTCGCGGCCCCCGAGCGGCGAGGTGACCATGCTGACGCGACCCCTCCTTCCCACCGTGGCGGCCCTGGCGGTCGCCGGCGTCCTGAGCGCCGCCGCGCCGGTCATGGCGCGGCCTGTCAAGAGCCCCACCCTCGAGGCCCGGGCGACCCTGCCCCCCGACGCCTCCGCGCCCGCTCCCTTCCCCGCCGCGCCCAACACCGAGTCTTCTCCGGCGCCGGGCGCGCGCCAGCCGGTGGGCGGCTTCTCGGCGCTGGTGGACGCCCCCGGCAAGGACATCTTCTGGGCTATGCCCGACAACGGGTTCGGCTCCAAGGCCAACTCGGAGTCGTTCCTCTTGCGCGTCTACCGCGTCCGCGCCGACTTCAAGACGGCCAAGGGCGGCGACGGCGATGTCGAGGTCCTCGACTGGATCACCCTGCGCGATCCCCACGAGAAGATCCCCTTTCCGATCGTCAACGAGGACACCGAGGATCGGCTGCTGACCGGTGGGGACCTCGACCTCGAGTCGATGCGCGTGGCCCGCGACGGCACGCTGTGGTTCGGCGAGGAGTTCGGGCCGTTCCTGGTGCACACCGACGCCACCGGGAGGGTGCTCGAAACGCCGATCCCCCTGCCCGGCGTGCAGTCACCCGACTCGCCGCTGCTGGAGGGCGAGCCCAACCTCGGGCGCTCCAACGGCTTCGAGGGAATGGCCATCTCCAAGGATCGCAAGACGCTGTACCCGGTGCTCGAGGGCCCGGTGGATGGCGACGACCCGACCCGTCGACGCGTCTATGCCTTCGACATCGCCAGCCGGCGCTATGTGAAGCGCTTGCCCGACCTTCGGGTGGTCGACGCCAGCTTCCTCATCTCGGACTTCACGGCGCTGGATCAGCACCGCTTCATCGCCCTGGAGCGCGACAACACCGAGGGCGCCGAGGCGGTGCACAAGCAGGGCTTCGTGATCGATCTGCGTGACACGGCAGCTGATGGCACGCTGGCCAAGCGGCGTGTGGTCGACCTGCTGGACCTGCGCGATCCGGCGCTCATCTCCGAGCCCGGACGGCCGGGCGACGTCGGCCTGGGCGATCCCTTCGCGATGCCCTACGTGACCATCGAGGCCGTTCTGCCCCTGCGCGGCCAGCGCCTGGCGATCGTCAACGACACCAACTTCGGGTCCACGGGGCGCAACCCCGAGCTGCCCGATCCCAGCGACTTCATCGTGGTCCGGGTCGCCGGGCTGCGCGGCGAGTGAGGAGACAGAACGATGCGACGCAGCGTGACCATGGCCGTCCTGGCGGCCGTCCTGGTCCTGCCGGCCGGCGTGCTGGCCGGCAACGGCAACCCCGTCAACGGGGGATCCAAGAACCCGCTCACCCTGGCGGTGATCGGCGACACCCCCTATGGCGCCGAGCAGATCGCCACCTTCCCCGCGCTCGTGGACGACGTCAACGACGATCCCAAGGTGCGCACCGTCCTGCACGTGGGCGACGTCAAGAGCGGCAGCAGCCCCTGCACCGACGAGCTCCTGCAGACCTCCCTGCGCCTGTACGAGACCTTCCGGGACCCCTTCGTCCTCACCCCCGGCGACAACGAGTGGACCGACTGTCACCGCCGCGCGGCCGGGGGCTTCCTGCCCACCGAGCGCCTCGAGCGCGTGCGCGAGCTGTTCTACCCGCGGCCCGGGGCCACGCTGGGCGGGCGGCCGATGCGCGTGCTCACCCAGTCCGACGATCCGCGCTTCGCGCAGTTCGTGGAGAACGCGCTGTGGATGCGCTCCCAAGTGGTCTTCTCGACGGTCCACGTCGTGGGCAGCGACAACGGGCTGGCCCCGTGGTTCGGTGGCGCGGAGACCGAGCAGCAGCGCGAGCTGCGCCTGGCCGAGTACGAGCGCCGGCTGGAGGCCGACCTGGCGTGGCTGGAGCGCACGTTCGCCACGGCCGAGCGGGAGGGGGCGCGCGGCGTGGTGCTGGCCATGCAGGCTGACAGCTTCGCGGGCGACCGTCGCGGGATGGAGGCCATCAACGAGCGCATCGAGGAGCTGGCCGGGGCCTTCGACGGTCCGGTCCTGCTGCTCCAGGGCGACACCCACGAGTACAAGGTCGACCGCCCGCTGCCCGGTGCGCCCAACCTGACACGCATCGTGGTGGAGGGTGAGACCGCCCAGGAGTGGCTGCGCCTACGCATCGACCCGCGCGGGGACGAGCTGTTCACCTGGGAACGCGAGCGTCTGTGACTGCCTCGCCCGTCACCGCGGGCGGGCGCTCAGGCGTGCCGATGCCGACGCTTGAGCTCGATGCCCTCGAGCAGGTGAGCGACGTGCTCGCAGGCGTCGATGGCCGCCTCGAGGGCGTCGAAGATGTCCTTCCAGCGGATGACGACCATCGGGTCGATGCCATCGGCGAACAGGGAGGCCACCGCGGCGCGGCTCATGCGGTCGCCGTCGTCCTCCAGGCGGTGGATCTCCGCCAGGAACGCCGCCGGATCAACGTCGGTGCCCACCGCGCGCAGGGCGCCGGCCACCTGCCCGGTCGCGCCGACGAGCAGGTCCGCCAGGGCGATGGCCTGCTCCATGGAGGCCTCGACGGCGTAGAGGCCGAGCATGTCGGCCGCCTGCTCGGCGAAGTCGACGATGTCGTCCA
>DASZCY010000344.1:0-2804 GCA_035942615.1 Solirubrobacteraceae bacterium
CCGCGGCACGGCGCGCCGGGCGCCCGGGACCGACCGCCGCGCAGGTCGCGGCGGCCGTCGAGGGGCTGGCCGCCGACCGCGACCTGGTGGTCGTCGAGGGCGCGGGCGGCCTGCTCGTCCGCCTCGACGCCGCCGGGGGCACGATCGCCGACGTCGCCGCGCTGCTGGACGCCGCGGTGGTGGTGGTGGCCCGCGCCGGGCTGGGCACGCTCAACCACACCGCGCTGACCTGCGAGGCCCTGCGCGCCCGCGCGGTGGCCTGCGCCGGCGTGGTCATCGGCGCCTGGCCACCCCACCCCGACCTGGCCGCGCGCTGCAACCTCGAAGACCTGCCCGCCTACGCCGGCGTGCCCGTCGTGGGCCGGCTGCCCGACGGCGCCGGCCGCCTCGCGCCCGATGCGTTTCTGGCCGCCGCCCGCGGCATCACCCCCCTGTCCGACCCCGTGGAGGTTCTTGCATGACCGTCATCCAGCCCGCCATCCTCGACATCGCCCGTGCCCAGGTCCTGGAGCGCGGCGAGGGGCTGGACGAGGAGCAGGTGCTCGCGGTGCTGGAGCTGCCCGACGAGGCGCTCGAGGAGGCGCTCGCGCTCGCCCATCAGGTGCGCCTGCGCTGGTGCGGCCCCGAGGTCGAGGTGGAGGGGATCGTGAGCGTGAAGACCGGCGGTTGCCCGGAGGACTGTCATTTCTGCTCGCAGTCGGGACGCTTCGAGACTCCGGTGCGCGCCGCGCGCCTGGACATCCCCTCGCTGGTGGAGGCCGCCCGCCAGACCGCGCAGACCGGCGCCTCGGAGTTCTGCATCGTGGCCGCCGTGCGCGGGCCCGACGAGCGGTTGATGGCCCAGGTGCGCGAGGGGATCGCCGCCATCCGCGCGGCGGTGGACATCAACATCGCCTGCTCGCTGGGCATCCTCACCCCCGCCCAGGCCCAGGAGCTCGAGGACATGGGCGTGCACCGCTACAACCACAACCTGGAGACCGCCCGCTCGCACTTCCCGCGGGTGGTCACCTCCCACAGCTGGGAGGAGCGGTGGGCCACGCTGCAGCTCGTGCGCGAGCACGGGATGGAGGTCTGCTGCGGGGCGATCATCGGGATGGGCGAGACGCTCGCCCAGCGCGCCGAGCTGGCCACCCAGCTGGCCGCGCTCGATCCCCACGAGGTGCCCATGAACTTCCTCGACCCGCGGCCGGGGACCCCGCTGGCCGACCTTCCGGTGGTCAAGGCCGCCGACGCCCTGCGCGCCATCGCCGCCTTCCGCCTGGCCATGCCGCGCACCGTCCTGCGCTTCGCCGGGGGCCGCGAGCTGACCTTCGGCGACCTGGGGGCCCGCGACGGGGTGCTGGGCGGGATCAACGCGATCATCGTGGGCAACTACCTCACGACCCTCGGCCGCGACCCCCAGGAGGACCTCGACCTGCTCGAAGAGCTCTCCATGCCGGTCAAGGCCCTGTCCGAGACGCTGTGAGCGCGACGGCCACGCACTGCGACGGCTGCGGCGCTCCCGAGGGCGAGGGCGACCACGCGCGCTGCCGGTCGCGGCGCGCCGCGACGGACCCGCCGCGCTTTTGCACGGCGTGCGGGCGCAAGCTCGTCGTCCAGGTGCTGCCGGTGGGCTGGACGGCGCGCTGCGTGCGCTGCGGCGAGATCGAGGCCCCGTCGCGATGAGCGCGACCGCGTCGTCGGTGCAGACCGGCGTGGGCGCGGCGCTGGAGGAGCTGCGCCGCGCGGGCCTGCTGCGCGAGCTGCGCACGCTCGACAGCGCGCCGGGCGCGCGCGTGCGCCTGGGCGGCCACGAGGTGCTGCTGCTGTGCTCCAACGACTACCTGGGCCTGGCCGGCCATCCCCAGGTGCGCGCAGCGGCGGCCGAGGCGGCCCAGCGCTGGGGCGCGGGCGCGGGCGCCTCGCGCCTGGTGTCGGGCAACCTCGCCCTGCACGAGCGCCTGGAGGCCGAGCTGGCCGCCTTCAAGGGCACCGAGGCTTGCCTGCTGTTCGGCTCGGGCTACCTGGCCAACACCGGGGTGATCGCCGCCCTGGCCGGTCGCGACGACGTCATCGTCTCCGACGCGCGCAACCACGCCTCGATCGTGGATGGCTGTCGCCTGTCGCGCGCGCAGACGGTGGTCTACGACCATGGCGACCTCGACGCGCTCGCGACCGCCCTACGCGGGGCGGGCGGTCGCCGCGCGCTCATCGTCACCGACGCGGTGTTCTCCATGGACGGCGACCTCGCCCCGCTGGAGGGGATCGTCGAGCTCGCCCGCCGCCACGGTGCCCGCATCGTCGTCGACGAGGCCCACGCCACCGGCGTGGTGGGGCCCGGCGGGCGCGGGCTGGTCGCCGCGCTGGGCCTCGAAGACGAGGTCGACGTGGTGGTCGGCACGCTGGGCAAGGCGCTGGGCAGTTACGGCGCCTTCGCCGCCTGTACCCGCCAGATGGCCGCCTATCTGCTCAACCGCGCGCGCACGGCGATCTTCTCGACCGCCCTGCCCCCTCCCGCCGTCGGCGCAGCGCTGGAGGCGCTGCGCCTGGTGCGCGAGCAGCCCGAGCTGCTATCGCGCCTGCACGCCAACGCGCGCTCGCTGCGCGAGGCGCTCACCGCCCAGGGCCTGCCGATCCCCTCCGGCCAGCCGACCATGCCCATCGTGCCCCTCGTGGTCGGCGATCCCCACGCGGCGATGGGCCTGTGCGAGGCGGCGCTGGCCGAGGGCGTGTTCGCCCAGGCCATCCGCCCGCCCACCGTCGCGCCGGGCACCTCGCGCCTGCGCCTGGTCGCCACGGCCGCGCATGACCCGGCGGACCTGCGC